>CAZDIC010000015.1:0-18695 GCA_964505395.1 uncultured Alistipes sp.
GCAACATCGCTCTTATGGAACGCACCGCACGCGAACACATTTCGTGGATTCCCAACGGGATTGTCAAAGGTTAGTAGGCTCCAAGCATTTCACATAACGGAACATAACGGGCACGAAACGGAACAAAACGGCACAAGCCGAAAAGTCGGTGCATCGTGATTAGCGGGGGAATGTGGACACCGTCTCCATTGTTACCGCAAGGTCTAAGCCGGAACAGATACAAAGTGGAGCGTGTCGGAATAGCTCAACGACACGCTCCACTAATTATAATGTTCGGGATGACGTTATAATATCACTTCTGTAATATTATAACACTCAAACCGCTATTATTGTTTATCAGCTTCCGGGGCAATGAGTTTGTAGCCCTTACCGTGGATGTTGATAATCTCAATTGAAGGATCATCCTTCAGGTGCTTACGAAGCTTGGTGATGTAAACATCCATCGAACGAGCGTTGAAGTAGTTATCGTCGATCCAGATAGTCTTCAAGGCGTAGTTACGTTCCAAGATTTCGTTAACATGTGCGCAAAGCAAGCTGAGCAGTTCCGACTCCTTGGTAGTAAGTTTTGTCACCTTGTCGTCGATCATCAACACCTGTTTCTGAGTGTCGAATGTGAAACGACCAATCTTGTACATGGTGACCTCTTTGCCTTTTTTGCCCTTTACACGGCGCAAAATAGCTTCAATACGGAACACGAGCTCTTCCATAGAGAAAGGCTTTGTGATGTAATCGTCGGCACCGATTTTGAAACCTTCAAGAATATCTTCCTTGATAGTTTTAGCTGTAAGGAAGATAATGGGCACTTCAGAATTAACTGTTCTGATTTCCTGAGCCAAAGCAAAACCATCTTTCTTCGGCATCATCACATCAAGTACACAGATGTCGTATTTCCCCTTCAGGAAAGCCTTGTATCCGGCATCGCCATCAGCATACAAGTCGGCATTGAAACCCTTCGCTTGCAGATACTCGCGAAGCAGCATGCCTAAGTTCTCATCATCCTCGCAAAGGAGGATACGCATACGGTCATCCATAATCAAATATTTATTTTGTTGTTACTATTATTTATTTCGTGTAAGTAGTCTCCCTTATTCCTCATCCTCATCATCAACCTCCGACGGTTCCAACAACGGAAGAACAATGATAAAGCGTGAGCCCTTGCCAAGGTCGCTTTCCGCCTTAATTTCTCCGCCCATTAGTCGAATCATCTTGTTGACATAGGCCAAGCCCAAGCCGAAGCCTTTCACATCGTGACGGTTGCCCGTTGATACTCGATAGAACTTCTCAAAAATCTTCTTCAGGTCATCTTTCTTAATGCCAATGCCATTGTCGGCAATGACAATTTCCAAACGGTCCTGAGGAATGTTGCGAGTGGTAACAGTGAGTTGCAACGGATCATCCTCTTTACGATATTTAAATGCATTGTCCATGAGATTAAAAATCACATTTGTGAAATGCATTTCATCAACTCGCACAATGGAGTCAGCCGCATCAAGACGCACGTCAATGTTTCCGCCAAACTTCTCGACCTTCAGTCGGAATGTATTCGCAACATTTGCAATCAAGGAATTCGCCTCAACATCTTGCATGCGCAAAGTGCCTGTACGTTTATCAAACATCGACATCTGCAACACCTTCTCAACCTGGAATCGCAAACGTTTTGTCTCATCGTTGATAACGCCCGAGATGTGTTGCAACATATCCGGTGACTTTCTCACCGAGGGGTCGTTGAGCATCTGCGCAGCCAACGAAATGGTTGAGATTGGCGTTTTAAACTCATGAGTCA
This sequence comes from uncultured Alistipes sp., assembly GCA_964505395.1. Taxonomy (GTDB): domain Bacteria; phylum Bacteroidota; class Bacteroidia; order Bacteroidales; family Muribaculaceae; genus UBA7173. The sequence continues at coordinate 1,784 of CAZDIC010000015.1, forward strand.
TGTTATTGATGAAGTCGTTTTTCATCTCCGACAAACGTTTTTGGCGGAAAGCCAAAATAATGGTGTAGAGAAACACAATCAGCAAAATGAATGTGAACACAAACGACGGAATCAAAAACTTAACCGAGTTTAGGATATAGGTTGACTTCGACGGGAAATAAACCTTCAGATAATTTTTCTTTGACGCCGGATCGTTGCGGAAAAGCGACTGCACAAAGATGCTGTTATTGAGGTTTTCCTGATTGGAACTTGCAAAGCCTTTTGACTGATAGTAGATGTTGCCATTTCTGTTTACCACCGCAAACTCAAACGGCAAGGCCAATCCATTGTTCTCCAGTTCCTGCTTCAGATAACGACGCACAGCCACCGAGTCGGCTCGTTCCTCAATCGGACGACTGCTCGCCTTGTTCATAATATTAATAATCACATCATCGATTACACCCTTCTGATAGAGGTACTGCCCTTTCAGTTCCTCTCGCATTGTGTTGTAGCTCGAAGTGATATTATTCTCATTCTGAATTTTATATATCTTCTCAGCATCGGCCTTCAACGTTACATCACCGGCCAAACCGCTCTTTGTGGTGAAGGAATATTTAATGCCACCCAAATGATGGGTACCACCGTATTGTGCATAAATCGATGATGACTCCACCTGCGACACATCCTCTTCAAGGAAATATTTCGTTTCATCCTGTTCCAACAACGATGACACGGCGTATAGCGAACGACGAACGCCCTCAGAAAATTGGTCGTCGCGCATACGCATCATGCTCTCCATATACATAATTTGTATATAGAGCAACACAATGGCAGTCAATGCCATCAGTATTGTCAGAAGCCATATAATTGATCTTTTCATTGTTCTCCCTCGATTCTATTTTCTACATTGCAGCCGTTCCTCCAACATTTCCATCCGAATATTAGACCTGATAAATGCCGTGAAGTCAAAGCCACAATTAAAAAACTTTTATAATATTAACAATCTGACAGCGTCAAAGTTTTCGACCGTCGAAAATTAATCGAACATTCATGTTAAATAAGTCACCTCAGCGAGAGATATCAGATTTAACACTCCGATGCAAATTTAACATAATATCTTGTAAACGCCAAAAAAATTTCACGTCACCGAGAATTTTTTCGCGTGCCGCGCATTGTTCCACATGGGCAGATTTCACACACAACAAGCCTCTCGACCCGATAAGGAGTTACGCTTATCCCACTTTTGCCACCAAACAGCCTGCCACATCGGAGATTAACAGGTCAGCTACTGAAATCAATTAACGAGTGTTAGGACTACGCTACCAACGGCTTACAAGGTATCCTATTCGTTCTGTCGCCATGTCGTAGGCTATGACACTGTCAAGCAATCGAAGTGTAATAGTTGTAGCCGTGCGCTCTGCAGCATAAACCTCATCAAGATTGGCAGTTGACTGCAGAAACTGATACAGAGGTATTGGCATCTCATCAAAAAGGAAGATATCGGGCAGAATAGAGCCACGTCCATCAATGGCACACCACTTCAACTCGGCGTCAAACGTGAGCATAGCACTATTTTGTAGAGTAACCGTATAGGTAGAGTCGGTGAGTTGGTACTGCTCCACTCCAATCTCTGAATAATACATTGCGATAAACGTCTTGATTGGTTGAGGCAACTCCTCATATGCGGCATTTTCACTGCACCCACAGATAGCGACAGATACAATCCAACACAATTGTTGGAAGAATCCGCCTAACGACACACGCCCAATCCCAAATTTCTCACTCATTTCTCCACATCTTTTTCACCCTAACACAACAAGGGCTTAAAAGTTCTCACCACCGGCCAAAACCGACAGATGCGGACAAAAATATGAGGATATGGGAGAGGAAATTGGCAGTTACAGTGAATTTTTGTATTTTTGTGGACTTTACGTCGCAAATTGTCGCTGATGCGGCATTTGCATGCAAATATAAATGTAGCCTGGATTGTGTTCCAACTGTGAAAAATGGGACACAGTTGAGTAAACCGGGCTAAAGATAAGTATAAATATATGAGCTTCGACTGCAGTAGAGCATAACAACGAAGCGATATAACAGATGGCAGAACAAGATTACACAATGATTGAGGCAATCACCGAAGCGAAGCGGTGTCTTCATTGCAAAGTACCTCAATGTCGCAAAGGTTGCCCAATCAACAACGATATTCCCGACTGGGTGCATGAGCTCTCAATGGGAAATTTAGGCAATGCAATGGCAATTATAAATGCCAAAAGTAACTTACCGGCAGTTTGTGGCCGCGTGTGCGCCCATGAGCGTCAGTGCGAAGGCAATTGCGTGTTAGGTAAAAAGGGAGAGCACATTAACATCGGACGTTTGGAACGCTTCGTTTCCGACTTCGATAGCTCAATGAACTTGATTCGCGAGAACCTGATGCCCAAAACCAAAGGTAAGGTAGCGGTTATCGGCAGCGGCCCTGCCGGGCTTACGATAGCCGGCGACCTGGCTCGCCAAGGTGTTGCCATAGAGATTTTTGAAATGGAGCCAGAGGCCGGCGGCGTGTTGATGTTCGGCATTCCCGAGTATCGCTTGCCTAAGGATGTGGTAAAGAAGGAGATTCGCAAGATTGAAGAATTAGGTGTTACCATTCACTACAACATTACAATCGGCGAGGATCTGACTATCGATGACCTGTTTCATCACGGTTTCGATGCCATTTTCATAGGCACCGGCACCGGTAAACCCAAGAAATTGGATATACCGGGTGGCAACTTGGAAGGTGTGCGCCAAGCCATGTACTTTCTGCGCAGAGTAAGCCTCTACCGCGAAGGTCATGTGGGGCGTGATGAGGTTGCCGTAAAGGATGGCGACAAGGTGATGGTTATCGGCTGTGGCAACACTGCCATGGACGCTGCTCGCACAGCAGTGCGTTGCGGAGCATCGGAAGTGACGGTAATCTACCACCGCACCATCAACGAAATGAAGGCGCTCCGTGCGGAATATGACGAGGCGGTGGCTGAAGGTGTAAAGTTCCGTTGGAACTCAAACATAAAAGAGATTCACGACACCAATGGTGTTCTTGATGAGGTGGTGGTTGAAACCGAAGGGGTAACTACAGTGGAGCCTCTTGACAAAGTGATTATGGCTGTTGGTAATGCCCCGGCAAGTCGCATTGTGAGCACCACACATGGCATAGATGTCGATGACAAAGGTTATGTTATCACCCGCGAAACGCCCTATGGCATGACTACACGCAAAGGGGTGTTTGCCGGTGGCGATGTCACCAATCGCCCGGCAACTGTGGTTCACGCCATGCAAGACGCCAAGCGCGTAGCCGAAGGAATGATGCAATATATCTCTGCGGTGAAACTGCTTGAAATCATTGACGGCGAGACTACACCTACAACCACTGAATCAACTGATAAATAACAAATCATATAATACCTTAAAACAAATGATGAACCAATTTTCTTTAGAAGGAAAGGTTGCCTTGGTAACAGGCGCAGCCTATGGTATCGGATTAGCCATTGCACGTGCATTTGCCGAAGCCGGTGCGAAAATCGTGTTTAACTGTTCACGTCAAGAAACCGTTGACCGTGGCCTGGCTGCCTACAAAGAGTTAGGCATCGACGCCAAAGGCTATCTGTGTGATGTAACCAACGAAGAAGCCGTTAAGGCCATGGTTGCAGACATTGAGAAAACAGTTGGCACCATCGACATCTTGGTTAACAATGCCGGCATTATCAAACGCATTCCGATGACCGACATGGACGTTGCCGATTTCCGTCGCGTAATCGACGTTGACTTGGTGGCACCCTACATCTGCGCCAAAGCCGTAATTCCCGGAATGATTAAAAAGGGACACGGCAAAATCATCAACATCTGCTCAATGATGAGCGAGCTTGGTCGCGAAACGGTAAGTGCCTATGCTGCCGCAAAAGGTGGCTTGAAGATGCTCACACGCAACATTTGCTCAGAGTTTGGCGAATATAACATTCAATGCAACGGCATCGGCCCGGGCTACATTGCCACAGAGCAAACAGCTCCCCTGCGCGAACGTCAAGCCGATGGCAGCCGTCACCCGTTCGACTCATTCATCATTGCCAAGACTCCGGCAGCTCGTTGGGGCACACCCGAAGACCTGATGGGCCCGGCTGTGTTCCTTGCATCTGATGCCTCAAACTTTGTAAACGGTCACGTGCTCTATGTCGATGGCGGCATTCTTGCCTACATTGGCAAACAGCCTAAATAATCAGGATTAACAGAATCAGTTGACACGCCTGCCCAAGGCTCCGTGTTGACTGATTCTTGCCAATATAAAACAGATTTCTTGCATGAAAGCTATTCATTCAATAATGGCTGTTGGTGTGGCTGCAATGGTGAGTTCATGTTGTGGCTCACGCCAAATTGTTGTCACCAACCAATCCAATCTTGACCGCAACGAAGAGATTGTTGAGGTGAATGCCTCGGCAATTAAGTCATTTTCCGGCACACAATTCAAGCTTGTGGCAAGCGATGGCTCTGAAGTACCTTATCAGATAACCCACGATGGGAATCTTATCTTCCCGGCAACCGTAAAGAGCGGAGCCAAGGCTAAATATCACGTAAAACAGGGGACCCCGGCAGCCATCGACAGTTTGGTTTACGGCCGCTTTGTGCCTGAGCGCAAAGACGATATGGCATGGGAAAACGACCGTGGAGCCTTCCGCGCATACGGCCCTGCACTCCAAGCCTCGGGTGAACGAGCCTTTGGCTACGACATTTGGACAAAATCGGTGCCCATCAAGGTGCTTGATCAAAGATATTACGACGACAAAGTCAACCACATCTCATTTCACGTTGACCATGGCAAAGGGATGGACGTGTATGCCGTTGGCCCGACTCTCGGTGGTGGCACCGCTGCCCTACTGAATGATGCCGGCGAGATAGTTTATCCCTATTGCTACACAAACTACGAAGTGCTCGATAACGGCCCGCTCCGTTTCACTGTCAAGCTGACCTATGGCGGCGAAACTGTCGACAACGATAACAACGTGGTAGAATCACGTCTCATTTCACTTGACAAAGGGTCGTTTCTCAACCGAACGACCGTAAGCTACGAAGGACTTTCTGCCAACAAGCAGGTGGCACCGGGAATTGTGGTGCACAAACAAAATCCCAACGGCTACACGCTTGCAACCGACAAAGGTTATATGGCATACGCCGATCTCACCGAAAATGCCAATGCCGGCAACGGCACTATCTTCGTAGGCATTGTGTCGCCCGACAGCCAATCATTTGTTTACCAACCCCTAACCGAGCAAAAAGGTGATGCAATCGGCCACATACTCGCGCCGAAAGGCTATCATAACGGCGAACAATTCACCTATTGGTGGGGCTCAGGCTGGTCGAAAGGCGGAATGCCCGACAGCGCTACCTGGAACAACTATCTGGAGAACTTTGCACAACAGCTAAAGACTCCGCTTAAAATTGAAGTAAAATAAATCATAATCCTTACTTGACTACCGATGGAAGAAGTTTTTAAATACATTATCGGACTTGGTGCCGCAGTAATGATGCCGGTGATATTCACCATTCTCGGCGTGTGTATCGGCATCAAACTTGGCGATGCCTTAAAGTCCGGTTTAAAAGTGGGTGTCGGCTTTATCGGCTTGTCGATTGTGACAGCACTATTGACCTCAGCACTCGGCCCGGCGCTCAACACAGTTGTTGAAATCTACGATTTGCAACTAAAAGTGTTTGATATGGGTTGGCCGGCTGCAGCCTCTGTGGCTTACAACACTGCGGTCGGAGCATTTATCATACCCGTTTGCCTTGGCGTGAACATCGTTATGTTGCTCACAAAGACAACCCGCACCGTCAACATCGACTTATGGAACTATTGGCACTTTGCCTTTATCGGCGCAGTAATCTACTTTGCCAGTGACTCGTTGGCATGGGGATTCTTCGGCGCTATCATCTGCTACATCATCACATTGGTGATAGCCGATATGACCGCAAAAAAATTCCAGTCATACTACGATGGCATGGATGGCATCTCGATTCCACAACCGTTCTGTGCCGGATTCGCTCCCTTTGCATGGGCCATCAATAAAGGCCTTGACAAAATCCCCGGCATGAACAAGCTCGAGATTGATGCCGAAGGGATGAAAAAGCGCTTCGGTCTGCTTGGCGAGCCACTCTTCCTCGGAGTAATTGTGGGCGTTGGCATCGGATGCCTCACCTGCAGCACATGGAAGGAAATTGTGGATAAAATCCCGTATATACTTGGCTTGGGCATCAAGATGGGTGCCGTCATGGAACTTATACCACGTGTAACAGTGCTCTTTATCGAAGGGCTGAAACCCATTAGCGATGCGACTCGCCAACTCATCGCACGCAAATTTAAGGGCGCCGACGGCCTATGCATCGGCATGAGCCCGGCATTGGTAATCGGCCACCCCACAACCCTGGTGGTGTCGCTGTTGCTGATTCCGGTAACATTGGCCCTGGCAGTGTTGCTCCCCGGCAACGAATTTCTACCTCTTGCATCGCTCGCAGGCATGTTCTACGTTTTCCCGCTTGTACTGCCGTTCACAAAAGGTAATGTAGTTAAAACATTTATCGTGGGCTTGGTAGTGCTCGTTCTCGGGCTGTTTATGGTCACCAACCTCGCCCCATGGTTCACACTGGCCGCTCAAGATGTGTATAACACAACCGGAGACGCCGCCGTAGCCATCCCCGAAGGGTTCTCGGGAGGCAGCCTTGACTTTGCATCCAGCCCGTTGGCATGGATTATCTTCCAACTCTCCTACAACCTCAAGTGGATTGGTTCCGGCATTTTGGTGCTTATCACCATGGGCTTGATGTGGTGGAACCGCGTGAAGATTATCCGCAGTCAGAAAACCGTTTGAATTATCGTTAATTGAAGATATAAAACACTATGAGTAAAATAGTAACTCTCGGAGAAATCATGCTCCGTCTATCACCCGCAGGGTGTCACCGTTTTGTGCAAGTTGATTCTTTTGATGTTATCTGGGGTGGCGGCGAAGCCAATGTTGCAGTTAGCTGCGCCAACTATGGTCACGATGCATATTTCGTAACCAAACTGCCGACCCACGAAATCGGACAAGCTGCCGTGAACGGATTGCGCCGTTACGGTGTCAACACTCAATACATTGCACGCGGTGGTAACCGTGTGGGCATCTACTACTGCGAAACCGGAGCTTCAATGCGCCCCTCTAAGGTCATCTACGACCGCGCAGGCTCGGCCATCGCTGAAGCTGATCCTCAAGACTTCGACTTCGACGCAATCATGGAAGGGGCCGATTGGTTCCACTGGAGCGGTATCACTCCGGCTATCAGCGACAAAGCAGCCGAGCTGACACGCTTGGCTTGCGAAGCCGCCAAACGCCATGGTGTTACAGTGAGCGTTGACCTCAACTTCCGCAAGAAACTGTGGACAAAGGAGAAAGCCCAATCAATCATGCGCCCGCTGATGAAATATGTCGACGTTTGCATCGGCAACGAAGAAGATGCAGAACTGTGTCTCGGTTTCAAACCCGATGCTGACGTTGAAGGTGGTGAGACCAATGCCGACGGCTACAAAGGCATTTTCAAGGCAATGGCTGAAGAATTTGGCTTCAAATATGTTATCTCGACCCTCCGTGAATCATTTTCAGCTACACACAATGGCTGGAAAGCTATGATTTACAACGGTAAAGAGTTTTATGAATCAAAGCGCTACGATGTTAATCCCATCATCGACCGCGTTGGTGGTGGCGACTCATTCTCCGGCGGTATCATCCATGGTCTATTGACGATGGACAATCAAGCTGATGCGCTCGAATTTGCCGTTGCGGCATCTGCTCTCAAACACACCATTCCGGGCGACTTCAACCTTGTGTCGGAAGCTGAAGTTAAGGCCTTGGCCGGAGGCAGCGCCAACGGCCGTGTGCAACGTTAATTATTAGAATTTTAAAATACACCAAGTAATGGCAAAATTTGATAAACTGGCAGTGTTACAGAAAATGGGAGCAGCTCCCATTGTGCCTGTATTCTACCACAAAGATGCAGAAACCGCATGCGCAGTGGTTAAAGCCTGCTACGACGGCGGAATCCGTGCATTTGAATTTACCAATCGTGGCGATTTCGCACACGAAGTATTCGCCCAAGTAGTGAAATTCGCAGCTAAAGAATGTCCCGATATGGCAGTTGGTGTTGGTTCGGTTGTTGAACCGGGCACTGCATCGCTCTATATGCAACTCGGCGCCTGCTTCGTTGTTGGCCCGCTGTTTAACCCCGAAGTAGCGAAAGTTTGCAACCGTCGCGGAGTGCCCTACACCCCCGGCTGTGGCAGCGTGAGCGAAGTCGGTGCAGCCCAGGAATGTGGTTGCGACCTCTGCAAAGTGTTCCCCGGCGATGTGCTCGGCCCGAAATTCGTGAAAGGATTATTGGCTCCGATGCCATGGTCAAAAATCATGGTTACCGGTGGTGTTGAACCTACAGCCGAAAACCTGAACGCATGGTTTAAGGCCGGTGCTTACTGCGTGGGCATGGGTTCAAAACTTTTCCCGAAAGACCGCGTGGAAGCCAATGATTGGAAATACGTTACCGACAAATGTAGCGAAGCCCTTGCCATCGCTACAGGCAAATAATTTTAAATGCAGTGCATGCCCGACATCACGTTGGGTATGCACTACCTAACATAAAAAAAATACCGATAATGAAAAAACTGTTTTTATCAATTGCATTGACAGCTGCAGCTCTTGGCATGTCGGCTGAAACATCCTACTCAATTTTGAGAGCCGTACACCCCGACGACTGCAAAAAGTATGACACCGAGCAGTTGCGCTCTCACTTCATGATGGAGAAGGTGATGGAACAAGATAAAATTAACCTCACCTACTCAATGTATGACCGCATTATCTATGGCGGTGTTGTTCCCGTTACCAAGACCGTAGAGTTGGAGACAATCGACCCGCTGAAGGCCGACTACTTTCTGCAACGTCGCGAACTTGGTGTAATCAACGTTGGCGGAGATGGCATTGTAAGCGTTGACGGCAAAGACTATGAATTGCATTTTAAGGATGCTCTCTATGTTGGCCGTGGCAAACAGAAAGTCACATTCCGCAGCAAAGATGCTTCCAACCCCGCCAAGTTCTACCTCAACTCCACCCCGGCTCACAAAGAGTATAAGACTCAGCTCGTCACCATTGACGGCCGCAAAGGCACACTGAAAGCCAATTCGTTTGCTGCCGGCAAAATGGAAGATAGCAACGACCGTGTTATCAACCAATTGATTGTGAACAACGTGCTTGAAGAGGGTCCGTGTCAACTGCAAATGGGTTTGACCGAACTCAAACCGGGCAGTGTGTGGAACACCATGCCGGCTCACACCCACGACCGTCGCGTGGAATGTTACTTCTATTTCAATGTGCCTGAAGGGAACGCAATCTGCCACCTTATGGGTCAACCGCAAGAGAATCGTCTCATCTGGTTGCACAACGAGCAGGCAGTAATGTCGCCCGAATGGTCAATCCACGCTGCAGCAGGCACCAGCAACTACATGTTCATTTGGGGCATGGGCGGTGAGAACCTCGACTATGGCGATATGGACAAAATCACCTACCTCGAAATGCGTTAAAACGCCACTGTATCTCAAACTTATATCGGCAAGGGCCCACTCCAACCGGAGTGCGGTCCTTGCCTCATTTTTCCACGTGTCAAAAAAAATGCTTATCTTTGTGAAGATAAAACATTCGTAAATGAACAATATCCGAAATTTCTGCATAATAGCCCATATCGATCACGGCAAGAGCACTCTTGCTGACCGACTTCTTGAATACACAAAGACTGTTGACGGAAAAGATCTTCAAGCTCAAGTGCTTGATGATATGGATTTGGAACGTGAACGTGGTATAACCATCAAGAGCCATGCCATTCAAATGAACTATGCTCTCGACGGTAATAAATATGTATTGAATCTGATTGACACTCCGGGACACGTTGACTTCTCGTATGAGGTGTCACGTTCAATCGCTGCGTGTGAAGGCGCGCTGCTTATTGTTGATGCCACTCAAGGCATTCAGGCTCAGACCATTTCAAACCTGTATATGGCCATTGAGTCAGACCTTGAAATAATTCCGGTTATCAACAAGGTTGACCTCGAAAGTGCCAAGCCGGATGAAGTTGAGGACCAAATTGTGGACCTCCTTGGCTGCAAACGCGAGGAGATTATTCGCGCCAGCGGTAAGACCGGGGAAGGTGTGCCCGAAATTCTGCGAGCCATCGTGGAACGAGTGCCTGCACCGAAGGGCGACCCCGATGCTCCGCTTCAAGCCTTGATTTTCGACTCTGTATTCAACCCCTTCCGTGGCATTATCGCATACTTCAAGATTCTGAACGGCACCATTCGCAAAGATGATTTTGTGAAGTTCGTGGCTACCGGTAAGGAATATAACGCTGATGAAATCGGTGTGTTGAAGCTCAACCTTCAGCCCACACAGATGCTCTCGGCAGGCAACGTGGGATATATCATCTCAGGCATTAAAACCTCACGCGAAGTTAAAGTGGGCGACACCATAACCCATGTGGAGCGCCCCGCACAAGCGATTGCCGGCTTTGAAGAGGTGAAACCGATGGTGTTTGCCGGCGTCTATCCCATTGAGGCCGAAGACTTTGAAAATCTTCGTTCATCACTTGAGAAGCTACAACTCAACGATGCCTCATTGACATTCCAGCCGGAGTCGTCGATGGCCCTCGGATTCGGATTCCGTTGCGGCTTCCTCGGCCTGCTGCACATGGAGATTGTGCAGGAACGTTTGAGCCGAGAGTTCAACATGGAGGTCATCACCACCGTGCCTAACGTATCTTATAAAGTCTACGACAAGAAAGGTGGCGTTACCGAGGTGCATAACCCGTCAGGATTGCCCGACATCACCCTAATTGACCACATCGAAGAGCCATACATCCGTTCATCAATCATTACCACAACCGACTACATAGGCCCGATTATGACCCTGTGTCTCGGCAAACGCGGTGAACTGCAAAAGCAGGAATTTATTTCCGGCAACCGCGTGGAGTTAACTTTCGACATACCTCTTGGCGAAATTGTGATTGACTTCTACGACAAGCTCAAATCAATTTCAAAAGGTTATGCATCGTTTGACTACCACTTGCACGACTTCCGCGATTCGAAACTTGTGAAACTTGATATGCTCCTCAACGGCGAGAGCGTCGACGCGTTGTCAACACTGACTCACGTTGACAACGCCGTGACCTTCGGTCGCAAGATGTGCGAAAAACTCAAAGAGTTGATTCCGCGTCACCAGTTCGACATTGCCATCCAGGCTGCCATTGGCGCAAAAATCATTGCACGCGAAACTATCAAAGCCGTGCGTAAAGATGTAACCGCAAAATGTTATGGTGGCGACGTGTCGCGTAAACGTAAATTGCTTGAGAAACAGAAAGCCGGTAAAAAGCGCATGAAGCAAATCGGCTCGGTACAGGTGCCGCAAAAGGCATTCCTGGCCGTTTTAAAACTCGACTAAACGTGGCCGGCCACAAAGTAACACTGCAAATTAAATGTTAATTATCACCAACATAGAAAGAAACTGAACAGTATGATACAGAGCGCATAAGCTGTGTGCTATGCGCTCTGACACTATTTTAACCAATTATTATTACACAAATGTGCCTTCTATGGTGTTATCATAGAAGCTTAACTTAAAAATTTTTACCTGGTGAACAACGAACAACCGGTTGCCGGCTTTGATGAAAAGCCACAGAACAACCAACTCCCGACAAGTAACGATGATGAGCAACAGTCGTTTGCACATCATGTGTTCTATGCAGCTCGCCAAGCGATACGCCGCCATGCATCAGGCGGTAATGTCTTGATTGGAGCTACTGTATTGGCCATTATCATTGCAAATATCCCGGCCATCAACCAAAGTTATTTCGAATTCTGGACTCAAGAGATTCGACTGCAAATCGGCAATTTCAACCTATTCTCTCACCACGGTGAGCCGATGAACCTGCTATCGTTTATCAACGATGCACTCATGGCAATCTTCTTCTTCTCTATCGGATTGGAAATCAAGCGTGAGATCTTGGTGGGCGAATTAGCCTCATTCCGCCAGGCGTTACTCCCCATTGTTGCTGCAGTGGGTGGCATGGTGGTGCCTGTCATTATCTTCTCATTTCTCAGCACCGGTACAAACTTTGCCGGCGGAGCTGCCATACCGATGGCAACCGACATTGCGTTCTCGCTGGGTGTACTCTCAATGTTGGGGCGCCGTGTGCCAATTTCACTGAAGATATTCCTTACCACCCTCGCTGTGGTCGACGATATCGGTGGCATCATTGTGATTGCCACCTGCTACACCGGGCATATTGAGTATGACCTGCTGCTCTACGCATTCGTGCTCCTCGGATTGCTCGTGTTGGGCCAATCAATGCGCATTCAGAGCAAAATGTTTTATCTCGGCATTGGCAGCGTGATTTGGTATCTCTTCCTCAACGCCGGCATTCACCCCACCATTGCAGGTGTATTGGTGGCCTTCTGCGTTCCGGCCAAACCGGTGTTCAACCCACGTCGCTACATCGTCACCATTCGTGAGGCGATTTCGAAATTCCGCGCCGAGGACGATGACCTACTGAGTCGCCGCTCAATCCTGAGCAACCAACAACTCGACTGGCTGAAACAGATTGAATCGGCCTCCGATAAGGTGATTTCGCCGCTTCAGGAGTTGGAAGACTCAATCCACCCGTTTGTAAACAATGTAGTTGTGCCACTCTTCGCGTTTGCGAATGCAGGCATATTCTTGATGGATATGGACCCCGTGACAATAGTTCAAGGCGTGTCGCTCGCAATCATCTGCGGTTTGGTATTCGGTAAGTTTATCGGCATCTTTACATTCTCTTGGCTGACAGTGAAACTCCGATTGGCACCGATGCCCGAACGCGCAAATTGGAAGATGATGGCCTCTGTAGCCATGTTGGGCGGTATCGGTTTCACCGTGTCACTGTTTATCGCAAACCTGTCATTCGGCACACCGGAGCAGCTCGACCTGCTTAACCATGCCAAGCTCGGCATTGTGGTCGGTTCGATTATCGCCGGACTGATTGGATTCATGCTTTTACACCTCACGTTGCCCAAATCGCACACCGAGCACAAAAGCGAATCACGCAACCGCTAACCTCAACTATTGAAGATTCATTGAGCCTGTTTAAGCAAATTAAACAGGCTCTTTTTTGTTGCTCTCTTTATAAAATGCTACATTTGTAGACCGATTCCGCATCGGGTATATGTTAACGTGTGCGGCTAATTAAATGACTAAAGTTATCACTACATATTTACGCCGGTTGGCACTGCTTATCGTTGTGTTGACCGCGCCCTCGGCAAGCGCTCAGATTAATGCCGAGCAGGTGTTGCGCGTGGGGCAAAATGCCCTCTACTTTGAGGATTACATTCTCTCCATACAATATTTCAACCAGGCGATACAAGCGAAGCCCTATTTGGCACAACCCTACTTTATGCGTGCCATCGCCAAGCTAAACCTTGAGGACTATCTCGGAGCGGAACAGGATGCCACTCTGGCTATCGACCGAAATCCGTTCATTGCCGATGCCTACGAAGTGAGAGGCGTGGCTCGCCAAAATCGCGGACTTTTGCAAAATGCAATCAATGACTACGACAAGGCGCTTGAATTGGCGCCCAACAGTCGCGGATTGCTGTTCAACAAGGCATTGGCACAGCAAGATTTGAGAGACGACGATGCTGCTCTCACCACCTTTAACGAACTGCTGAAAAGCTATCCAAACTACGATAACGGCTATGTGGGGCGTGCACGTCTGCAGCTTGAACGTGGCGACACCATCGCTGCAAAGGAGGATGTTGACCACGCGCTAACGCTCAACAAAAATCTGGCAGGGGCATATTTGCTACGTGCCGATATTGCCGTGAGCAGCGAGAAAAATTTTGACAGTGCTCTCACCGATATGTCGGAAGCCATTAAATTGCAACCTCGTGAAGCCGGTCTGTACATCAACCGTGCATACCTGCGCTATAATCTTGACGACTATTTCGGAGCGCTTGCCGACTATGACTACGCGCTACAACTCGATCCGCTAAACACTGCAGCCATCTACAACCGCGGCTTGCTTCGCATGGAGGTGCGCGACAACGATAATGCCATAAACGACTTCTCGCGTGCACTGGAAATTGACCCTGATGATTATCGCTCACTCTATAACCGTGCTTACCTCTACTCGGAGAAACATGATGTGACGAAGTCAATGGCCGACGTCAACCGCTTGATTGAGGCTTTTCCCGACCTGCCCGAAGCGTTTTATATGCGTAGTAACCTCTACCGCACATCCGGCAATATGACCTTGGCCGAACGCGATTATAAAAAGGCTCTAAAACTGTCGAAGCAGCTTCCATCTGCAACAGAGGCCAAGGGGAAAGAGGTGGCAGAGTCTAAGCCCGGTAAAGCTACACAAGGCGGACAATCATCGCAAGGTGGCAACGCCGATGATGCGGCATCTACACTCACACCCTCATCCGTTGCCAAACGTTTCACTGCGTTGCGCACTGTCGACAACCATGTGGATGTTGAGGAGGACTTCAACAACAAGAATATTCGTGGTAAAGTGCAGAACCACTCTCAGCGCATTGAAATTGAACCGATGTTTGCTCTGAGCTACTACACCTCGCCCACCGAATTGAAGCCGTCGGCCTACTACATGAAGGAGATCGACGATGTGAACGCGACACGTATGCTGCGCTTCTTGGTGCAACTCTCAAACGCCGATATCACACTCACCGACGAAGCAACTATCAATCGCCATTTCCAGTCGATTGACTACTATAACTCTTACCTCGCCACTCACACTCCGCGCGCCATCGACTACTTCGGTCGCGCCATGGACTTTGCGATGTTGCGTGATTACACATCAGCTATCAACGACCTCAACAAGGCGTTGGAGTTGACTCCCGATTTCGCGCTCGGATATTTTGCTCGCGGTGTAGCTCGCTACAACAGTTTGAAGGTGCAACCGGCTGCATCGAGCAGTTTGGCACAGGTTGAACTACGTGCAATCATTGCCGACTTTGACAAAGCAATCGAACTTTCGCCTCGCATGGCCTTCGCCTACTACAACAAAGGCAATGTGTTGGCCGAAACAGGCGATTACACTTCGGCGCTCTATGCCTACAACAAGGCTATTGAACTGAAGGTCGACTTCGGTGAGGCTTACTACAATCGCGGATACGTGTTCTTCCAATTGGGCGATAGCGACAACGGCACCGCCAACCTGTCGAAAGCGGGCGAATTGGGCATTATGCCGTCGTATAACCTCTTGAAGCGCATGCACTAACCGACAATAACTAAAAACACATAACAATTATCATCATGTTAAATGCGACAGATTTGGCTACATTAGCCAACCGCGGTATTACCCCGGAGCAGTTACAGGCTCAAGTTGACCGCTTTGTAACAGGTTTCCCATACTTGAAAATTTACGATTCGGCACGTCCCGGCTCGGGCATCACAGTGCTTAGCGAAAGTGAACGCGATGAGGCCGTTGAGCAATGGAACAATTTCCTTGCCAATGGTGGCAGTGTGACCAAATTCGTGCCCGCTTCAGGTGCTGCATCACGCATGTTTAAGGCACTGTTCTCGTTTGTTGACTCCGAAGATGCTCACCCGGCCGAGGGTTCTGACGTTGCCAAACTGATTAAAGATATTCACCACGTGGCATTCTTCGACGAGCTCAACGCAGTTGTCAAGAAGCTCCACAACAAGGATGTTGACGCCCTTATTGCCGACGGTCGCGAAAAGGATGTTATCGCTGCCATCATTCTCCCCGACGGATTGAACTATGGCAACCTGCCGAAAGGCCTGCTGACCTTCCACCATGCCGACCAAGGCACACGCACTCCGGTTGAGGAGCAGTTGATGGAGGGCGCTCAATCAGCTCGCCAAGCTGATGGCACAGTGAATATGCATCTCACTGTTTCAGGCTCACACCGCGAGGCATTCACTCGTAAACTTGAAGCCGTTATTCCCGCTATCGAACAGCGCATGGGCGTTAAAATCAACGTGGGCATGTCGGAGCAGAAAGCATCAACCGACACCGTTGCCGTTAACGAGGATAACACCCTGTTCCGCTACAACGATGAATTGGTGTTCCGTCCCGGTGGCCACGGTGCATTGATTCAAAACCTCAACGAGATTAATTCCGACGTGGTGTTCATCAAGAATATCGACAACGTGGTGCCCGACAAATTGCGTGGTGCAACCCTTTGCTACAAGAAAGTAATCGCCGGTTATCTGATTGAACTTCACGACCAAGCAGTGAAATATATCAACGCCATCGACGCTAATAAATTCGACGATGCTAAGCTGGCTGAAATCAGCAACTTCATGCGCACAAAATTCAGCTTTGATGCGCCCGAACTCACATCGCTTCACGGTGCCGAATTAGCTGCATATCTCCGTGCGAAACTCGATCGCCCCATGCGCGTGTGCGGTATGGTTAAAAACGAAGGCGAACCCGGTGGTGGCCCCTACATTGCCTACAATGCCGATGGCTCTCGCTCTTTGCAAATCCTCGAAAGCACACAAATCGACCTTTCGAAGGCTGAGAACAAAGAAATGATGGCCAAAGCCACTCACTTCAATCCCGTTGACCTTGTGTGCTACGTTCGCAACGCTAAAGGTGATAAATTTGACCTCACACAACACGTTGACCACCAAACAGGCTTCATCTCGTCGAAGTCGTTCCATGGCCGCAACCTGAAAGCCCTTGAGCTTCCCGGTTTGTGGAATGGCGCTATGAGCGATTGGAACACAGCCTTCGTTGAAGTGCCCATCGAAACCTTCAACCCCGTTAAGACCGTCAACGACCTCCTCCGCCCTCAGCACCAAGGATAATCGCTCCAACGGCC
>CAZDIC010000016.1:0-6665 GCA_964505395.1 uncultured Alistipes sp.
TGCAGGTTGGCAGTGAAGTGTCGTATAACGAAGTGGCCAAAACGATTGGTAGCGATAGCCGCACTGTAGAGCGATATATCGACCTACTTGAAAAGTGCTTTGTGGTTTACAGACTGCATGGATTAAATCGCAATCTGCGCAATGAGCTGAAGAAATGCAAGAAGGTATTGTTCTACGACAATGGCGTTAGAAATGCGATTCTCAACAACTTTTCTCCCATCACACTACGCACAGATATGGGTGCACTGTGGGAAAACTTCTTTATCATGGAGCGCATTAAAAGAAACGCATACAACGGTCGCCACGCCAACTACTATTTTTGGCGCACAACCGATCAGAAAGAGATAGATTATATTGAGGAGTCGGATGGCACATTCACTCTCTTTGAAATGAAATGGAATCCGAACAAAGGTAATGCCAAATTCCCTAAGGCGTTTCTCGACAACTATCCATGCACGGCAAGCCATGTCGTAACGCCGGCAAATTACCTCGACTTCTTGCTTGAGGATTAGTTGGCGGTGCCTTGGGCGGTTATGGCGCCGGTGGCAGGGTCGAAAATCACGTAAATGGGGTCCTTCTTGTCGATGAAAGCATTGGGCGACAAGCCATAAACGGTGCCCATTTGAGCAAAGTCGACATTTCCGCTGTAGTGGGTTTCGCCACGGAACGACACAGTCACACGAGCGCTGCCGGGGATGCTGTAGGCCAATCCGTTCTTGGGGAAGGAAAGTGTTTCGCCTTTATCATTGGTGGGCATTTCACCCCTTTGCAGGACCTCAACATTGAGTGTCACAGGGTCACCTGCAAGATCATCGGCATCAATAATTCCATCGAGTGGCGAGATACGAGCAATAACCAAATCCTTGATATTATCGTCGGGCATCTCATTGATTGTCTTCACCACGGTATAGGTGGAAGTGGTTCCCACAAACATCGCCATGAGTGCTTGTTCCTGATCCTCCAAGTTATCGAGCATCAGTTGAAGCGACTTGCCATCTGGAGGTGTTTGTTCTGCCTGTCCGGTAATGAGGTCGTTACGAGTTTGACGGATGTCAAACAGTTGAGCTGCAGCCAATTCGGCTTTTTTGGCAACAGATTGGCTCTGAGCCATCTCTTCGCTAACCACTTGACGTGCGGCAGGCGACTCCAATGCTGTGGGAGATGCAGCCCGCGCCTTGGCTAATGTAACGCTATTAACCGAAACCGGGCTCTCAATATTAATCGACAAAGGCACCCCGTTTGAGTTGAGCGTCATAGTTACAATGCTACCCGATTTGAACTGCACGGCATAACGCTCATCGGGGTTTGCTATGCCCTCGGTGGTTACTGTCACCGATTTTAACTGTGCGCTATGACTCTCCTTGGTGATGGGGTCGTCGATATTCAAATACTTCTTTGCATACTTATAGAACTCTCCCGGCTTCTTCACACTGATTTCAGCCTCCAAAGTCACATTTAGTTGAGTGTTAGGCAAGCTGTAAACAATTGCATAGTCGTTAGCCTTGGTGGCCGACAAGCGCTGTGTGGTTTGAGCATCGGCACTGTTAAAAGCTGCCGACAGCATCACGAGTGGTAATAAACGAATTAATTGTTTCATTATATTACAGTTTGAACAGTTCGAGAATCAAATGCAGGTGTTGTTTGTAATTCCTTCAATGGTGTGTATTTCAGTTATTTGCTGAGAAGTTCCTTTATAGCCTTCCCGATATTGTTGGCAATATCGGTGGCCACAACGCCATATTCGCCATGCTCGGCAGCAGCCATCTCACCGGCCATGCCATGCACATACACGGCAATCAGTGAAGCAAATTCAGGAGGATAGCCTTGGGCAAGCATTGCCAGAAGCAATCCGGTGAGCACATCACCGCTACCGGGAGTTGCCATAGCCGGGCAGCCCGATGAGTTGAAGTAGACCTTGCCATCGGGGCGCACAATAGCGGTGTAACGACCCTTCAACACGATAAGGATGTTGTAGTATTTTGCCATTTCGATAGCCTTGCGCAAGCGAGCCTCGGCCGAGGGTTGCGGGCCGAACAGACGGTCAAATTCCCCTGCGTGAGGCGTGAGAATCGACAGCACGGGGATAGAATTGAGCATCGACGTTTTCAGCGCTATGCAGTTAAGCGCATCGGCATCAAGAATCACCGGCTTGTTGTTAGCGGCAAGGAAGTCGCCGACAGCCTTAACGGTCATTTCGTTGGTTCCCAAACCGGGACCGAGAGCTATGGCCGATATGTTGCGGTCGGGGTGAATCTCGCAAATATTAAACTCACCGCGATTATGGCGATAGAGCGCTTCAGGCACCGACGACTGAATCACCGGATAGCCACATTTGGGAGTGTTGACAATCAACTTGCCAACGCCACCTCGCAAACATCCGCGAGCGGCCAACACGGCAGCACCCATCATGCCATAGTTGCCGGCATAGAGCAGTGCTGTGCCAAAATCGGCCTTTGAAGCAAATTCGTTACGATGACGCAAACGGTGTTGCACATCGCGGCTCTCCACAAGGCAGAAATTTGCGGCCGCACCGGCAATGGCAGCGTGGCTGAGACCTATATCAATCACCTTCCACTCGCCCACCAATTCGGCGATGTCGGAGATGAAGAAGCATATGCGCGGGAACTGGATAGCGAGGGTTAGTGTGGCGTGGATAGTATTGCGGTTCACAATCTGAGGATTCCAATCGCCGAACAGGCCCGACGGGAGGTCAATTGACACCACCGTGGCATTAATCTCGTTGATATACTGCACAAGGGTTTTGAAACCTCCGGCAAGCTCCTCGCGCAATCCGGTGCCGAAAAGGCCGTCGATAACAAGATGTGCCTGGGTGATGCGAGGCATGTTGAAACTGCTCTGCACCTCGTGGAACACAATATCCGGCACCTCACGCACCAATCTATCGCGCTGAATCACACAATCGGCACTAAGCTTATCACCGCCGATATTAAAAAGATAAACCTCGGGGTGGAAGCCACGCTCAGCGAGAAGCCGCGATGCGGCAAGAGCGTCGGCTCCGTTATTTCCGGGGCCGGCAAACACTATTGTGGGTTTGTTGGCTCGCCAACGAGACGCTATCTCATCGGCAACACCTTCAGCAACCCTTTCTATAAGGTCTTGAGCTGTAACACCCTCATTTTCGATGGTGTAACGCTCAATTGATCGTATTTCTTCGTTGGTAAACAGTTTCATGCTCAAGTTATTAAACAGGTGCCAATTCAACATCACAATGTATGCAACTGCTTTATGCAAAAGCCTATCAGCTTTGATATGCAAATTTAAGTAATTCCAACCTTACGCAAAAATAATTCAGCAACATTCTTACTCAAATCCGCCACAATTCGTCAACAAATCGTCACACTCACCACGCCACACCTCCTCAACGCATATTCCTTATGCATCAACAACACCGTTTCCACCCCTGCGGCCGGCCACAAGAGCCAAGGCTTCACCGTGGCTTTGTATCAAAATTAGTTATAATAGTAAAAAACTTTTAATTACGCCATTATCGCTACCCACAACGCTAACAGCCTGTTGGTGCATGGCAGATTTTTTTGTACTTTTGCAAAAAGTATGGGCAAGGGAAAGCTCAACGCAACAAATTGACCTTCCGTGCTTCTCACCGTGAAGCCGAGCATTATATACTCCCGTAAAACAGGAGCTAAGCATTATATGAAGAAACAGATAGGGAAACGTTGGTTTTGCAACTGCAAGGAGCAAAGCAAGCGCATGGTGGCAGCCGTTGTGGCTGTCTCCCTGCTTGCGTCGTCTTTGCCCGTAAGCGTGTATGCCGACGCGCCCGAGCAGCCCAATCAATCGGAGCCTATTGCCAAGAGTGCAGTGCGCCCGGTGGAGCACAATCGCCACACCACGCCGCAAACGCCCTCAACGCAACCCACCGATTCAATCGCCACCGAAGCCAACCGCCTCAACGAAATTGGGGAGGAACAGGCCGGCAACGGTGTCAAAACCGTTGATGCCGATTCAATCGCCATTGATTTGAGCAACTCCGAATTCTTTGAAGATGTGCCGATGCTAACTGCCGGTGAAGCTCTGGAAGCCGATTCATTGGCCGTTGTTGCCGCAATGCCGAAATCCGACGATGAATGGGTGCCGCGAGATGTAGAGTTTAACCCCGACCCGACGAAAGCCGTGTGGTATGCCGCACTCTTTCCCGGCCTGGGACAAGTCTACAACCGTCGCTACTGGAAACTTCCCCTTATCGTTGGCGGATACCTCGGCCTGGCCTATGCCACCAGCTGGAATAATTCAATGCTGACCGACTACACCAAAGCCTACTCAGACCTGCTTGATAACGACCCAACCACAAAGAGCTATATGGACCTCTTTGCGCCGAACGTAAAAGAGGAAAGCATAAGCAAAACGTGGTTGCAAAACATCATCAAGTCACGTAAGAATTATTTCCGCCGAAATCGCGACCTCTGCATCATCTCCATGGTGGGGGTGTATCTGTTGGCAATGCTCGACGCCTATGTCGATGCATCGCTGTCGCATTTCGACATATCCCCCGACCTGTCGATGGATTTAGCTCCGGCCGTAATGCAAGACGGGCGACAACGCTACCCTTCCGTGGGCCTTGTATGGGCCTTAAACTTTTAACCCAATCATCTATCGAATGAAATTCATTGGTAAATACATTCTCGCAACATTCATAGCCGCGGCAACAACCGTTGGCATCTCGGCAAAACCGTCGTTATTATCACTATCCGACTACGCAAACGATTCAATTATCGTGTATCCAGAAAGCGTGGAAACCAATGTGCACCAAATGATGCAAAATTGGTATCTCGAAAACTATACCGCACTCGACAAAGAGGTTGACTATCGTCCCGATGTAAAGACCTCCGATGAGGAGATTGTGGAACGTTTGCGCACCATGCCCACTGTCATTGAGATGCCGTTCAACTCAATTGTGCGCAACTACATCGACATGTACACAGGCAAGAAACGCTCGCTTGTGGAAAGCATGCTCGGCATGAGCCTCTACTATATGCCAATCTTTGAGGAGGCACTCGAACGCGAGGGGCTCCCCAACGAGTTGAAATACCTGCCGGTGATTGAATCGGCACTCAACCCCGATGCAGTGTCGCGCGCCGGTGCCACAGGACTGTGGCAAATCATGCTCCCTACAGCCCGTGGGCTCGGTTTGGAGGTGAATGCACTCATTGATGAACGTCGCGACCCGATTCGTTCATCCGAGGCAGCTACAAAATACCTGCGCCAACTCTACGAAATCTACAACGACTGGTCGCTCGCCATCGCTGCCTACAACTGCGGCCCCGGCAACATCAACAAGGCGTTGCGCCGCTGCGACACCGACAAGAAGGACTTTTGGGCCATCTACCCCTACCTGCCCGCCGAAACTCGCGGATATGTGCCGTGCTTCATTGCAGCAAACTATGCAATGACCTACTACAACAAGCACAACATCTCTCCGGCTCTTGCCAAACGCCCCATCCTCACCGATTCGGTGCATGTTAACCGCCGCATCCACTTCCAACAGATTGCCGATGTGCTCCACATCCCCGTTGAGGAGTTGCAAATTCTTAACCCGCAATATCGTAAACAAGAGATTCCAGGCGACATTCACCCGTGCTCGCTTGTGCTTCCCGAGAAACAAATCTACGCCTACATCATGAGCGAAGACGCCATCGCCGCCCATGATGCCGAACTTTATGCCCGCCGCGATGTGGTGGAACCGGCAACTATTGCCGACCCCGACCAAAACGTAAGCAACGGTCAAGAGGGAGAATGGGTAACCAAGGACATCGTGAAATACCACAAGGTGAGACGCAACGAAACCATGGCCTCCATCGCGCAGAAATATGGCGTAAGCCTACGTAGCCTAAAACGTGCCAACGGCAACATTTCCAAGGCCAAACGCGGACAGACACTCAAGGTGGTGACTACCGAAAAGGTGTTTAAGGCCTACGACAATCCCAAGGATGAGCAACAACAGGCCAACGGCGCCGGTGAAAACACTGAGAGCACCGCACAAAGCCAAGATATGGCAAAAGCCGATATAGCAACTGCCGACGATGAGGCGACAAGTGATAACGACGAAGAAGCCGTTGAAGATGGCGAGGAAGAGGAGGAGGAACCCGCCACCGTTAACCCAGAACCGGAAGCATCGGCTGCGCCCTCTGCACCGGTAGCCAAGACCGCCACAAAGGCTTCCAAGAGCACCGAAACAAAAGCTGCAGAACATAACACGGAAGTAGCTACCGAAAATGCAGCCGAGCATAAGTCTGAAACCACAACCGAGACAGCACAAGCAGCCAAGGTTGAAAACTCATTCAGAGCCTCAAAAGCAAAACAGGAGGCTGAGCATGAAGCCGCTGCCAAGAAAGCTACCAAAACAAAATCAGAGAATAAAACCAACAAGACAAAAGCTGCCAAAACCCACACCGTTAAAGCCGGTGACAACCTCTACAAGATTGCAAAGGCTAACGGCCTCACTGTTGCCGAGTTGAAAAAACTCAACAACATGAAGAGCGACAAACTCACTCCGGGCGACAAACTTAAAGTCAAATAATATCATACATTTCCGATATGGATAACTCTATCAAAGCCGATAACCGAGCCATACTGGCCAATAGCGGCATACCTGAAAATCTGGAACTCATTCTTATCAACATCACCGG
>CAZDIC010000016.1:6765-9771 GCA_964505395.1 uncultured Alistipes sp.
TGGCCAATAGCGGCATACCTGAAAATCTGGAACTCATTCTTATCAACATCACCGGT
The DNA here is from genome assembly GCA_964505395.1 of uncultured Alistipes sp. Taxonomy (GTDB): domain Bacteria; phylum Bacteroidota; class Bacteroidia; order Bacteroidales; family Muribaculaceae; genus UBA7173. The sequence continues at coordinate 6,822 of CAZDIC010000016.1, forward strand.
CAGGACCGCCCGGGCGTCACAGCTGCCCTAACGGCAATCTTGGCCAAATATGACGCAATGATACTCGATATCGGCCAGGCCGATATTCACCATAACCTCTCGCTCGGCATCCTATTTCGCACCACCAGCGAAGTGTCGGGTGAAATTCTCAAGGACCTGCTGTTTAAGTCATACGACCTCGGCGTGAAAATTCGCTTCTCGCCCGTAAGCGTTGAAGAATACAACAACTGGGTGGCCCGCCAAGGCAAAAACCGCTGGATTATCACCTTGTTGGGACGTCGTCTCACCGCCCGCCACATCGCACTCGTGTCGGATGTTGTGGCCGAGCAGGGCTTGAACATCGACGCTATACAGCGCCTCACAGGCCGTCCACCACTCAACGATGCAGAAACCAAGACCAAAGCGTGCATCGAGTTCTCGGTGCGTGGCACCCCGGCAAACCGGTCCGAAATGCAGAGCCGTTTCATCAACATCTCGGCCGAAGAAGGATTTGACATCTCACTGCAAGAGGATACCATCTACCGCCGTTGCCGCCGCCTCATCTGCTTCGATATGGACTCCACACTTATCCAAACCGAGTGTATCGACCGTTTGGCCGAGTATGCCGGCGTTGGCGACAAGGTGAAAGAAATCACCGAGAGAGCTATGCGTGGCGAGATTGACTTCCGCGAGAGCTTCACCGAACGTGTAGCACTGCTGAAGGGGCTCGACATCAGCGTGATGCAGGAAATTGCCGAATCACTCCCCATCACCGAGGGTGTAGGACGTATGATGGAGGTGCTCAAACGCGCCGGCTTCAAAACCGCCATCCTTTCGGGTGGCTTCACATTCTTCGGCGACTACCTCAAACGCAAATTCGGCTTCGACTACGTGTATGCCAACGAGCTTGAAGTGGAGGATGGCAAACTCACCGGGCGCTATCTCGGCGAGGTTGTCGACGGCAAACGCAAGGCCGAACTTCTGAAACTTATCGCACAAGTTGAAAATGTCAACATTGCGCAAACCATAGCAGTGGGCGATGGCGCCAACGACCTCCCGATGCTCTCGGCAGCGGGCCTCGGCATCGCCTTCCACGCAAAACCGAAAGTGAAAGCAACCGCCAAGCAGTCAATCTCGACTATCGGCCTCGACGGTGTGCTCTACTTCATCGGTTTCAAAGATTCATACATTAACTAACCGACGCGCCACCACTCCCCACAGCGGTGGGCACGCTGCATTTTAATCACTTAACCCTATGATTGACAACTCAACATTCGGAACGCTCAAAGCCATGTTTCACACCTTCGGGTGCAAACTCAACTTCGCTGAAACGTCGACCGTAGCACGCACATTTGCCCAAGAGGGCATCACACGTGTTTCTGCCGGTGAAACGCCCGACATTATCGTTGTCAACACCTGCAGCGTGACGGAACTTGCCGACAAAAAATGCCGACAAACCATCCGCTCGCTTCACCGCAAATATCCCGAGGCCGACATCATCGTCACCGGTTGCTACGCCCAGCTAAAACCTGAGGAGGTGGCTGCTATTGAAGGTGTGGCGGTGGTAGCCGGTAACGACCGCAAAGGGGAACTGACCGAATACCTGCGCCGTTGGCGTGAGGAGCGCAAACCGCAAACCAACATCACCACCACACGCGACATCCGCACATTCACACCATCATGTTCGCGCGGCGACCGCACACGCTACTTCCTCAAGGTGCAAGACGGGTGCGACTATTGGTGCACCTACTGCACCATCCCCGCCGCTCGTGGCCGCAGCCGTTCCGGCACAATAGCTTCAATGGTTGAGCAAGCCGAACGTGTGGCCGCCGAAGGGGGTAAGGAGATTGTGATTACCGGAGTTAACATCGGTGACTTCGGTAAACGCACCATTCCCGAAGTGGAGAAGCCCGAAACATTTCTCGACCTCATACGTGCGCTCGACAAGGTTGAAGGTATTGAACGCTATCGCATCTCGTCGATTGAGCCCAACCTGCTCACCGACGAAATCATTGAGTTCTGCGCACAATCGCGTGCCTTCATGCCACACTTCCACATCCCGCTGCAGTGCGGCTCCGACGCTGTGTTGAAATTAATGCACCGCCATTACGACACCGCGCTTTTCCGCCACAAAATTGAGCGCATAAAGGAGCTGATACCCCACGCCTTTATCGGCGTAGACCTCATTGTGGGCGCACGCGGAGAGACCGACGAGGAGTTCCGCCGTTCGGCCGAATTTATCGAAAGCCTCCCCATCACCCGCCTGCACATCTTCCCCTACTCGGAACGCCCCGGCACAAAGGCCCTCGACATTGACTATGTGGTGTCGCCGGAGGAGAAACACCGCCGCGTGAACACCATGCTCAAAATCTCGGAGCGCAAAATGCATGAATTTGCATCGCAATTCCTCGGCACCACACGCAACGTGTTGCTTGAGCACACCGCTCCGGGCCAACCGATGGCCGGCTTTACCGACAACTATCTGCGCGTGAGCATCGACGCTCCCACACACCTCGACAACTGCATAGTGCCGGCACGTCTGCTCTCAATAATCCCCACCGACATGGGCGATTCTCACATTAAAGCCGAATTGGTAAATGATTAACGACCCCGCGACATTACCTGATATCACCTCCATGAGCCTGCTTCACCGCATCGCTTTCGGTGCATTGAAGATGGTGGCAAGGCTTCCTTTTTGGATGCTATATCGCATGAGCGACATAGCCTTCCTGATTCTGTATCATGTGGTGCGCTATCGTCGCAAGGTGGTGTTGCAAAACCTAAAAGAGTCGTATCCCGAACGGTCACCACGCGAAATCAGCGCAATATCGCGCCGATTCTATCGCAACTTTACCGACAACATTTTCGAGGCCATCAAACTGCTCCACATCACCGATGAGGAGATGCGCCAACGCATGACCTTTGAAGGAATTGAGACTTCCGACCGTTACATGGCTCAAGGCCGTTCGGT
>CAZDIC010000016.1:9871-11262 GCA_964505395.1 uncultured Alistipes sp.
GTTCTCATCACCGACCAACCGAACCAACTGCCCGAATATGCAATCACCGACCGATATGCCTCGCTGTTGCAACAAAACATCAACGCCGACCCGGCTCTGTGGCTGTGGACCCACAAACGGTGGAAACACCCGGTGACCTTTGCCGACAACGGCAAGAAATTCGGCATCTAACTCAACCCAATCATTGTGAAACCTGTAGCTGTAATCATACTCAACTGGAACGGCGAACGCCTGCTCCGCGAATATCTCCCCTCGGTAGTTGCCAACACCAACGCCGAGATTGCCGACGTGATTGTTGCCGACAACGGCAGCACCGACGGCTCTGTGGCCACACTGGCCGCTGAATTCCCTACGGTCAAAACCGTTCTGTTCGAAAAAAACTTTGGTTTTGCCGAGGGATATAACCTCGCACTGCAGCAAACCGGATATGAGTACACCGTGTTGCTCAACTCCGACGTGGAGACCCCGCCACATTGGCTTGAACCGCTCTATGAGATGATGGTAAAGAACCCTCACGTGGGCGCGTGTCAACCAAAAATTCTCAGCTACACCGACAAAACAAAATTTGAATATGCCGGAGCCGCCGGCGGTTTCATCGACCGCAACGGCTACCCCTATTGCCGCGGACGCATCTTCTCAACCGTGGAGAGCGACCACGGGCAATACAATACCGCCATACCCATTTTCTGGGCCACCGGGGCCGCGCTGATGGTTCGCACGCAACTCTATATCGACCTTGGCGGACTGGATGCACTCTTCTTTGCCCACATGGAGGAGATTGACCTCTGCTGGCGCATCTGGCTCAGCGACCACAAAATAACCGTGGTGCCCGAAAGCACGGTGTATCACCTCGGCGGTGGCAGCCTCCCGGCTTCCAACCCGCGCAAAACCTATCTGAATTTCCGCAACAACTTGCTGTTGCTCCACAAGAACCTGCCGGAGAGCGACCTCACGGCCACCCTATTCCGCCGCCGACTGCTCGACACCATTGCATGGCTCAAGTTCATGCTTACCTGCGATTGGGGCAATGCCAACGCCATTCTGAAGGCCCACCGCGATTTCCGGAAAATGCGCACCCACTACACCGCGCATCCCACCGAAAACCTGCTGAAGACTTTCCCTATCAACCGCAAAAACATTCTGACAGCCTACTACCTCCACGGCCGTCACACCTTCGCAGAACTATTCTAACCGATAACCACAGAGTTTCAACAAAACAGCTCGCCACGGCAACCTTGCGATAACAATCGCAGATGCCGTGGCGAGTATATTTTTGGAGAATTAGTGACCGTCTATCGGCCGGAGATGTAGGCAGCGTAGCGCGAGATAAAGCGGTAGAACGAGTTAAAGCGCATGAGCACAAACTCAAAGATTACGAAGCCTACCAACGC
>CAZDIC010000016.1:11362-13773 GCA_964505395.1 uncultured Alistipes sp.
GCCGGGTGAATGTAATATCCTGCAAAACCGATGAGATTCACAAACAGGAACACCAGCGAGAAATGTAGGTAGGCCTTCTCCTGACGGTTGAAATAAAGCCACAAGCCAAACATGATAGGCACAGGCACCCAACAGAGATAAAACACACCGCCTAAAAAGTCCATTATTTTCGACGTGTGAAGTGCAAAAAATTCATTGGGGGTGAGCACTCCGGCTTCGGTGGTTATGCCGAACAGTGATTTCTCGGTGTTATAGATACCCTCTATATCAACCGTGTTCACCTCGTAGTTGTGCACGATGTTCATCCAATCGTAGGAGATGCCGAACACGATAAACGGCAACAAAGCCACCACCAAGCGGCGAGTGACACCGGTAACAAAAAACAGCATTGCAATGAGCAAAGCAAGCCACAGATGCTCGGGACGAAACCCGACAAACAGCGCTGTCACTGCCAGCCACACGACAAGCACACACAGCATTATCAGGCTTTCTCTCGTTGAGGGAAGCTTCATGAGGATATCAATCTTTTGGTTAAAGAATAGCAGTGATTATTTCAGGCCCTTGCGACACACGTCAACGCGAGCAAAGGCGGTGATGTTGGCAAACACAGCAATGATTGCCATAGCGATGATGAGGATGTCGAAAGCCAAATCGTGGTTCTCAAGCGAGCTGAGGCCAACGATGCCGCAAATCAAGCAACCGAGGGCTGTGACAACCACACGTTCGGGACGCTGCATGAAGCCTACTTTACACTCCAAGCCAACGCCTTCGGCACGCGCTCTAACATAGCTCACCATGATTGAGCCAACCAAAGCAAGGAATGCAATGAGAGCACCGAGAACGTAACCGTTCATAATCAAATAGTAAGAAAGAGCGCCAACGGTGAACAGTTCGCAATAGCGGTCGAGAACCGAATCGTAGAGCGCACCGAAACGCGACACCATGTTGCCCAATCGAGCCACCTGGCCGTCGAGCATATCAAACAGCGAGAAGATAATAGTCACGGCACCGGCCACGGTGATGAGGTCGAAACGAGGTGTGCCATCGGTGTAAGCGCAATAGCCGGCATAAGCGATGATGCAAGCCGAGGCAAGATTACCGAGCAAGCCGATAGTGGTTACCATGTTGGGAGTTACACCCATTTTGATGAGCAAGTGCACAAACGGGTTAATCACCTTATAAATTCCCTGTTGCAACCCGTCACGTTCTTTTTTATAGATGTCCTTTGAAATCATGTTTACGAAATGTTTACTTGGCTGTTAAGCCGTCAGATTTGGTTAATGTTGGTTTCTCTTATTGGTAAAATATTGGAAAGTAATGAAATCGACCAAGCATATAGCATAGCGGTCAAATTTCGTGGGTTTATACACAAAGTTTTTCTGCAGCACAAAGTTCCATGCCAGCGACACCACAAGCGACACACTCACACGCGCAAAAGCAAAAATGCCGTCGGAGCGCATACCAATGGTGTAGAGCCAATCCCACTGCTGCAGCAGGTGGTCAAAGGCCGTGGTTCCCATGAGGTTCAGGAAGAAACTGCCACCCCATATCAGGATATATTTCACAACAACCGCTTTCACCGAGCAATCTTTTGCTTGGAAAGTGAATTTGTAGTTGATGCAACAGTTAACAATGCCGCCAACAACCAAACCGATTGCGGTGGCGAGGAATGAGCGCAAGGGGTCCTTGCCCATGCCTATAAACACCCAGGCATAGAACACGAAACACACGCCCATGTCGGTCCACGAAGCAATTTGCGACGACACCGATGAGCGCAGGAACGTGAAGATTCCTTTGCCATGAATGAACTTGTCGGCGGCACGATACACCACCGAATCTTTGTGAAGCGAATTTTGCTCGGGAGCGTGTTGCGGCTCCTGAGAAGTTGCAGTGTTATGTTGTTGAGTTTCGCTCATTAAAATTACTGTCGGTTAGTTACGTTTACGATCCTTTATAGCCGACATCGCCGCTTTGGCAATGCTCGACGCTGCTTCCACGCGGCAAGAGGAGAAACTTGGCCAATCGTTGAAGTCGATGATGGAGAGTGAACCGTCATCAGCTAATATGCACTCACCGCCATAAACCACCAAATTCAGCTCGGTGGCGGCACGACGGCAGATATTCTTAAGTTGTTCATCAAGACGATGTTGCTCGTCGTCGTTCATTTGGTTATCCGGTTCAAACGGCAAAAACCAATTGAAGAACGAAGTGCCTGCAACGCCATAGAACTTCACCAACTTCCCCGGAAGATGGCGTGAAATAACGGCACGGCGAAATCCGCGCATGAAATATTCCTGGAGCACATCTTGAGCCTCGCCGGCCGAACGCACATAGCTCACATCTTCGGCGTGCTGGGTGTGGAAATCGCCTCGCTTAATCCAGCATTGTTGCATGCCTAACTTTGTGAGACG
>CAZDIC010000016.1:13873-18525 GCA_964505395.1 uncultured Alistipes sp.
TTGACCTCACAGCCACGTTTACGCAGCTGCTCGGCAACGGTGTTCATGATTGTGGCGTCGTTACCAATATGATTTGGGGAAAATGCCCCTGCTCGCATTATCGCGGCAATCTTTGCGGTAGCCATCGGTTTATTATTTTCATCCCCCACCACTACATTCCAATCCCATCCTTTTCCAACTTGCAAAGTTAACAATTTTTCCGTAAAACCTCAACACTTCTCCACCGAAGATTCCAACTGTTTCAACATGAGATTCCAACTGATTCCGCCCGAGGTTACAACTTATTTCACCTGAGGTTCCAATCTGATTCCACCAGAGATCCCGACACAAAAAAGCACTGCGGTCGGGGGGGGTGACCACAGTGCATCAGTGATATTGGTTTATTACCAGTTGTATGCTCCACAACGGGAGCACGGAGGTTCAATCATTTATGCCGACCTCTGGCGTTAGTGAAACGTTATCAACGTTGGTGAAGCGTTAGAACATAACGTGAGTAGTTAACGTTGGCGGGGCAACAGAGCCCGGCGTTGGTGAGGCAACAGAGAAGTGTTAGAGCTTGGCGTCGATGAGTTTGATTTTCTCCTCAATTGAGGCGAGTTCATCTTTGATACGTTGGATACGACGCTCCATCTCTTTAACCATTGAGTCACCGGATTTACTCTTTGAAGAGAGGAAACCGAGGTTGTTCTCATAGGTTTTCAACTCGTTACGCTTGATTTCGTAGGCACGAAGGATGCGCTCACGCTCACGATAAAGTTTGTTTTCGTCAGAGCCCATTTCGTTGATAACATCTTCAAAACGGCTCATGGCACCACGTGAATCACGGCTGCGAGCGTAGAATGCATCACACACAGCGCGATACTCGTTGTAAACCTTATCTTTTTCGCGGAAAGGCACATGGCCAATCTCCTGCCAACGGGCCTGCAAGGCTTTCACCTTGGGTGTGGCTTCGGAACGCGGCATATCAGCGGGGATAGCTTTCAGTTCCTCAATAACGGCACGTTTTGCCTTGAGGTTCTCCTGTTCCTCCGAACGGCTGTCGCTCTGGTTCTTCTTACGATTTTCAAAGAAATAGTCGCAAGCCTGCTGGAAGCGGTGCCAAACGTTATCGGAATATTTCTTCGGCACAGAGCCTATGGTTTTCCACTCCTTCTGAAGAGCTACAAGGGCATCGGCGGTCTTACGCCACTCGGTTGAATCCTTGAGAGCCTCAGCCTTTTCGCAAAGAGCAGTTTTCTTGGCGAGATTGGCATTGAGCTCATCTTTAACCTTGTGGTAATATTCGCCCTTGGCTGCAAAAAATTTATCGCAGAGGCTGCGGAAACGGGCAAACAGGGCATTATTGACCTTGCGCGACGCAAAACCGAGTTTCTTCCAATCTTCCTGAGCATCAAGGATAATCTTTGTCAATTCCTCCCATGCGGCAAAACTACCGACATTTGAGAAATCAATAGCCTCAACTCGCTCACAGATAGCAGTTTTAGCGGCCTCGTTTTCAGCTTCTTTAGCCTTACGTTCTTCGAAAAAGGCTTGATATTTCTTATTGATTACTGCCGAAGCGTCCTTGAAGCGAGCCCATATCTCGTCGCGCAATTCCTTGGCAACGGGGCCTGCTTGACGCCATTCGTCGTGAAGATTCTGCAAGCGTTTGAATGCCAAGATGATATCATCGTCAGCATTTAATTTTTCCGCTTCTTCACACAGTAAAGTTTTGAGTTCGAGATTTTTCTTAAAGTCGTAGTCGCGGAGATCCTTGTTAACCTTCAGTTGGTCGTAGAATTGCTCCACAGCCTGTTGGTATGCTTTCCACTGATCGGTAGCCTCGGTTGCGGGCACCTCTCCAATAGCCTTAAACTCAGCTTGAATCTCCTTCACACGAGGGAATGCACGATTCACGTTGTCGGTATCGGCCGAAATTGCTGTTAACTCATCAATCAAGGCTTTACGATGCTCAAAGTTTTGTTGCTTTTCAGCTTCCTGAGCAGCAATCTGAGCAGCCTTGCGATCCTTCAAGGTGTTCAACAATTCTTTAAACTTTTCCTCATCGGAGTCGATTGAGGGGAGGAACGATGATTCTTCGTTTCCGGCTGCGACGTAGTCGGCAAATTCTTTTTCAACTTCTGCCTTACGGAACGAATAAAACTGTTGTTTCAGTCGGGCAATCTCTTCGCGAGAGATATCGGCCGACTCATCGGCAACCATTCCCGAGAGAATGTCCAACACCTCTTTCTTACTTGAGGGCTGGGGCATGTCGGGGTTGACGACATCAGCTTGCGGTGCTTCAGAAGCTTCCGGAGCATCGTTTTCGGGTTGAGACACTGTTGATGTTTCGTCTGCAGCGACTGTGGCGTCAGACGCTTCCTTGGGATTGAGGGCTTGGTCGTTCAGAGCTTCTTGAGCTCCGATTGACTGTTCACGCGTTTCCATAAAAAATAGTAGATGGTAACTTAGATGTAGAGCTTTAGGCAACCGTGACGACTTAATTTTTGGTTAATTAATCGCCACAGATACCGTTCATTCAAATTTCACGAGCCAAATATAATAACAATTATCCAAACTACCCAAAAAAGAATTGCTTTTTTTGCATCATCGGCCTCATTTCTCACTTTCGTAGGATTAAACGGCAAGTGCAAAATTGGCAATTCGCTTGTAAAAAGTCACTTCTATTTTGGGCTATAACATGACGCGACCAAAGTTCTGAAACGCCGAAATATTAGTTTGGGGCACCGACGAGCCAGCGGTCGATGGTTCGGGTGGCGGTTGTGAAGTTAACACCGAGCTTCACCACTTCACGGCCATCGGTGAGATAGGGGGTAGCGTAACCTTTATCCTCGACCTGCTGCAGGGCTGCCTCGGGGGTGGAATCAATTTTGATTTCGATAACGTAGATGTATTTGGGCGTCTTAACCACCACGTCGGTTGCACCTTTAGCACTACGAACTTCAGCCGTCACTTCATTGTAGAGCAGGTGGAAGAAGAAAAAGAATATGCGGTGGTAATAAGCCTCCGTCTTTTCAGCATCGCCAAGAATATCCTTGTCACCCTTCATAAAGGGAATTGAAGCCAACATTGACTGCAGAAGTCCCATAGCTTTGTCAACATCTCCTTTGCGCAGTGCGGTTGATGCGCGCATCACCGTACTCTCCACGTCAGATGAATCCACATCAGCGTAAAGTGGTAGCAGGTTTTGCATCATACCTACGCGTACTTCACTGTTTGGAATCCCTAAATAGTATAGATCGTTTTCAGTGTCGTAGCCAGTGATGGTGATATATCCGGCTTGATAGAGCAACGGTATCGGACCGGTCTGCATTTCGAGTGGTGTCTGAAAAGTGGAAACCGACACCGGCACAATATTCTCCAACATCTCCGGGGTAAATTTACCTTGTCGTTGATACACTTTGAGCATCTCAAGCAGTGAACGCGGGGTGCCGCTCGCAAACCAATAGCGGCCAAGCTCATTTTTCCTGAATGCATTTAGCAGGCTAAATGGGTTGTATAAGCCTTCAGTCCCTTCAGCAAAATGATAGCCGTCATAACTGCTCTTTAATTTGGCAATCATTTCATCTGTAGAACAACGATATTTTTCGGACATCGTTTTAATTCCCTCCTGGAAATTGTCGAGAAGTTCCTGCTCTGTGATGCCGCATATAGAAGCGTACTCCTTGTCATTAGATATAATATCCAAGTTGTTCAGTTCGCTGAAGATGCTGAGCTGAGAGAACATTGAGATACCGGTAAAAAACACAAAACGAAGATATTTGTCGAGTTCCTTTAGTGGTGAGTAGAAGTCTCGCATGATATGACGCACCTTGTCAACATCACTTTCTCTGTGAAGTACATCCAAAATTTGTGAATCATATTCATCAATCAGGACAACCACCTTTTGCCCGCTCTTCGCATAGGCACGTTTAATTAGGCCTCGAAGGCGCTCTCCCAATTTCACTTCACGTTCATCACGGCCATAGATATCCTCAAAATCAACCAATTTCAGACCGAGCGCACGCTCCAAATCATCAACTTCCACATTTCTTGGGTTACTAAAGTCGAAATGGAGCACCGGATGTTGCGTCCAAACTGTCTCAAGTTGTTCCATCGCCAAGCCGGTGAAGAGATCCTTGCATCCTTCGAAATAGTATTCGAGTGTACTGCTAAGCAGTGATTTGCCAAAACGACGCGGACGACTCAAGAAAACATATTTAGATGTGTGCGTTAACCGGTAGATAAGTTCGGTCTTATCTACATACACGCAGTTCATGTTACGCAATTCACTGAAATCCTGTATCCCTATCGGGTAAATCGGTCCTAATATCATGGCGTTGATGTTTTGTGTAGGCTATGTCTTTCTCGACGACAAGTGCCTTACATTTTTCTACAGCAAAATAACAACAAATTTCGCATATCTGCAAATAAGAATTCTATCCGATTTGACTAATAAAAAGTATAAATAACGGCGTTTTGCAATTGATATGCAAAACGCCGTAGTGTATACCGTATTTTTCGGCTATATAGGGATTATAGGCGGCCGGTTACACGCTGATACTCCACATAGTAGAGGCGTAGTTGTGTGCGAGCTTCAATTAGGTTCGATGCTGAAGTTTGCCACTGTGATTGGGCATCAAGTTGCTCGGTGAGCGATGAAAGGCCCAAAT
>CAZDIC010000017.1:0-2768 GCA_964505395.1 uncultured Alistipes sp.
GTGAAGGATTGTATCTTTAACGGGATGGAATTGTACTTCGCGAAGTACGGCCATCTTTTTGCCGCCATTGAATTCCAATTCGATAGCGAAGATCTCGGGGGTGTAGATGAGCTTGCGGATAGCGTCGTTGGTTACAACGAGGTCGGTTGTGATGATGCCACGGCCGTTCTCGATTTCAACGATTTTTTCACCGGGTTTAAGGGTGCCTTTGAACGGGAGTTCGAAGGGTTCGCCACCGTTAAGAACTACGGGGATTTTACCTTCAGCACGGAGTGCTTTAGCAGCTTTCTTGCCAAGATCCACGCGGGGTTCGGCGGTAAGAGTGTAAGTTTTCATTGTTTTGAAAATAATTTAATGTGTTACTCAAAATTAATTTACTTAATTTCCCATCACACAGAGGTGCTTGGAAAGCGGTTGCAAAGTTACGATTTTTTTCGCAACCATGCAACCGCTTTTACCATATCTTTTTATGACCTAACGCAGAAACGTGGTCAAATCAGATAATAAATTTCCAAGAGTGGACGAGCACGGTTAGTCAATCTGGATAACCAAGAAGTTTGAGGTGTTCCAGAAACGTTCTGCATTTGTGATTTTCAGAATCTTATTTCCATTGGGGGCCTCCGAAATCTGATAAGAGTCGGTGGGCTGATTTGTCAGCACCTTAGCCTTTGTGGAATGCAAGTCAAGAACCGAGAACGACCGCTTGTCGGCCTTTGTAAAGTAGCTCTGCTCGAAATCCTGAGGCAAGATCTTTGTCTTGCGCAGGAAACCTGATTCAATGAGTTTGTGCTCCTTCAGTTCCGATTTGCTGCCAAGAGCATAATAGCAGGTGTTGAGTTCGTTGTTGAGCGAAGCAGCTTCCTTCTCGGCAGTTTCCTTAGCTGTAGTAACATTGGCAACAGTGGTGTTGAGCGAGTCAACATTGGCTGTAAGTTTCTCAATGTAAATGTTAGCGTTGGCAAGTTCTTGACGCAAAGACTCAATTGTGCCCTCCTGCTCGGCGATCTGAGCCTTCAAGGTTTCAATTGACTTTCTCAATGTCTTGTTGTTATATGAGCTGCTCTTGAGTTTTTTCTCCAGTTCATCCAAACGTTCGCGACGTTGCTGCAAGGTTTGCTGAATGGCGAGCATATCATCGTGAATTTGTTTGCGACGGTTCTGCGATTCAGCAGTGAGGTCACTTGTAGAATTAAGGATGTTTTCCATCTGCTTAATCTGCGCCATACCCTCGGCAACATCGTTCATCAATGTCAAAAGGCTGTCTTGATTGGCCAGAGCAACTCGCAATGAGTCGCTTGTTGTGGGCATACCCTCCTCATCTACCTGTTCGGCATTATTGCCGCTGTGGCACGCTGTGAGTGCCAACATGCCCACCATAAAAATTGAAGCTAATTTCTTCATGTTTTGTAGTATTTAAAAACTATATGTTGATTATATTTTCATTCGTCCTCATCCTCGAGGTCCTGCTTGTATTTGTTGCGATGCACCTTGCGAACCTTTTCACCGGTAGCCGCGCCGGCCACAATCAATACAATCTCGCCCTTCGGTGCAGATTGGGTAAACAAAGCCGCCAACTCGCCAAGCGTTCCATTGTGAGTGGTGTTATGGAGTTTTGATATCTCACGCGACACGGAAGCCTCGCGATCTGGGCCCATGGCATCAGCCAATTCGGCCAAGGTCTTAACCAAGCGCAACGGAGATTCGTAAATCACCATTGTGCGTGGCTCGATGGCAAGAGCGGCAATGCGCGTGGCCCTCCCCTTCTTCTGCGGCAGAAAACCTTCAAAAACAAACTTGTCGCATGGCAGACCGGAATTAACAAGTGCAGGCACAAAGGCTGTAGGGCCGGGGATTGTTTCCACCTCAATGCTATTTTGTCGGCACGCACGAGTAAGCATAAACCCGGGGTCGGAGATGCCGGGTGTGCCGGCATCGGAAATCAGTGCGATAGTTTCGCCCGCCATTAATCGCTCAATAACCGGAGCGACCGTGGCATGCTCATTGAATTTATGGTGCGATTGCATCGGAGTTGTGATACCGAAATGGCGAGTCATAACACTACTTGTGCGCGTATCTTCAGCCAATATCACATCACACTGTTTTAAGATTTCAATGCTTCGCGGTGCCATGTCGGCAAGATTACCCACCGGAGTAGGCACCACATAAAGTTTCCCTGCCATAACTACCTAATCTAAATATGGTTGTATAAGTTCCACAAATGCCACAGCCTCATCGCTATTGGCATCTATATTAAACTGTTCACTAAGAACCTTTGCCACATTACCATCGCTTGCGGATATAGCCTCAAGAGCATCATTAAACATAGCCTGCGAACCACAGAAAAGAGTGCGACGATAGAAAAATATATCGTTAAGCGAGAACGCTTTGCGCAACTCAGCCACGCTCACTCGCGGACATGCATCTTCACGTATCTGGTGCGGGATTTGTGTAGGTTCCGGTGCGCATGCTTGTGCAGGTTCATACGTTGACACCGATTTAGGCTCGGGGGCCAACTCAGATTCACGCTCCGGTTCCGGGTCACACACAGGCTCCGGGTCACACACAGGCTCTGAGCACTGTATTGGTTCAGCGGCGCCAAATTGATCTATGTCCGTCTCAGTTGTTGCCTCCTCTTCCGATTGCGACTCAGATTCACACTGAGGCTCCAACTCTAATGCGGGCTCCGCTTCAAGGTCAGGCTCCGTCACTGCAGCCGATTCGAGAATCGGTCCATCGGTGGATTCTGAGCCGGATTCCTGTATAGATTC
>CAZDIC010000017.1:2868-18428 GCA_964505395.1 uncultured Alistipes sp.
ATCAATTCAGCATCAGCTTTACCACCCTCATCCTTTATTTGGAGGAGTTCTTCAGCTATTTGAGCCGTCAACTGAAGCATCTCATCGGTATATGCTTGAAGTTTCATCATTATTCCTTATTTGAGATTTCCTCGGGGAATTGTCCCAAAAGAAAATCGGTCATTGCTTTTTTAACTGCAGCTCGCTTACACACGAACTGATTTACTATAATCACAACAGCATGTGTGGGTTTACCATTGTCATCAATCTTATATCCGGCATAGGCATGTACCCCGTTAAGGCTGCCGCTTTTCAGCACGAATTGCCCCTCCAAACGAGTTCCGTTCAAGAAGTGCTTCACAGTGCCCTCATATCCAGCGGTGGGAAACAGCGACACATAGAGGTCGGCATAATCGCTATGAGCCATTCTCTCAAGCATATCAGCCATAAACCGAGGTGTCACGGCATTATGACGAGAGAGCCCGCTACCATCATCGGTGTTCATATATAGCGTATCAACGCCAAGCGAAGATATCAACTTACGCTCTTTCGACAAGGCCTCGTCGACCGACCCACCGGGTTCAAGCGCTCTCAACATACCCTCCGCGTATAGGTTCACACTCTCCTCCATCATCTTCTTCAATATAACCTTTCGTTGCGGAGACTTATGCATATAGAGCAATTGCAACGGATAGTCGGCGCACTCAGTGCTTGCAAGACTGTCGGCAACCACAATTCCACCGCGCACGAGGCGTTTAGTAATCTCTGTAGCAAAGCGCGCAGCCGGATTCTGTATTGAACGCGACCCCGATGTTGAGTTATCGTGGTAATTGAGCGCATAAAATCCCGCACCGTAACTATATGGTAGATCGGAATATTCCCAACCTCGCCCGGGACCTTGGTCCGGCAATGCCGAGCTATCGACCACCACCCGACCGTCAACGCGGTTAACGCCAAGTGCCGAAAGATGAGCAGCAATAGAATCAGCCATTCCACAATATAACGGGAAATTACTACTCTCACTCGAAGGGTCTCCTACCCCCTTCACCACGATATCCCCATGAAGAATACCCAGGCGATCAATCGGCCCACGTGTATATGCAGGAGTCTCAAACTGCTCATTCTCGGCGCTATCCAACAATGTAGCAGCCGAAGTCACACACTTCAAGATGCTCGCCGGAGTGAGGAACTTGTCGGCATTCTCCGCTACGATATCCTTTCCGGAAGAAAGATCTCGGATAACGATGCCGACTGATGCAGTGTTACAACGTGGAAACGTTAAATTGCCGGCCGATAACGCTGACACTACTGTTGCTGCAAGCACAATTGCAGCAACTCCACGCTGTGTTATTTTGAATATTTTTATATATGGTTTCAATGCAATGCGTTTTTGTATCGCGAAGTTAGCAAACTTTCTTAAAACTACCCCTATTATATTCCACAATTCTCATGCGTCACTGCAACATTTTAAATCTGAAAAATTTTGCAAGTAAATTATTCGGTTGTACCTTTGTGGATGAGGCGCAAAACGGAGATTGTGCCCTGACAACAGCAATCTAAATCAAATATCTTTATGACGAACCGAAAATCACAGAGTAGCGAAGGGAAAATGCCGATTACAACGGCAAAGAAACCGGTAATATATCAGATGTTACCACGACTATTTGGCAACCGTTGCGAAAGGTGCATACCCTATGGCGACATCGAACAGAACGGATGTGGCAAACTCAACGATATCACCTCCGCTGTGTTAGATTCGCTACGTGATTTAGGTGTGACTCACGTGTGGTACACCGGAGTAATTGAACACGCGCAAGCTACCGACTATTCGCGCTATGGCATACAACATGACAACCCTATGGTGGTTAAAGGTAAGGCCGGCTCGCCATACGCAATCAAGGATTACTATGACATAGACCCTGACCTGGCTGTTTCAGTTCCGGATCGAATGCTTGAATTTGAGCAGCTGGTAGAACGCACTCACGCAGCCGGACTCAAAGTAATTATCGACTTTGTGCCAAATCACGTGGCACGATGCTATCATTCTGACGTAGCTCCGGCCGGTGTGGAGGATTTTGGCGCACACGACGACGTGAATATGTTCTTTTCGCCACATAACAACTTCTACTATATGCCGGGGCAAGCCTTTGCTCCACAATTCTCATGTGGCGACTATCACGAATTTCCGGCCAAGGCTTCGGGAAACGATTGTTTCACTCCGTCGCCGTCAACATACGATTGGTATGAAACGGTTAAATTAAACTATGGCGTGGATTACGGCAACGGCTCGTGTCATTTCAGCCCCATACCCGACACTTGGCACAAAATGCTCAACATCCTACTGTATTGGACCGCCAAGAAAGTGGATGCATTCCGATGCGATATGGCTTTTATGGTGCCGACAGAATTTTGGGAATGGGCAGTGCCACAAGTTAAAGCAGTCGCCCCCGATATAAAATTCATAGCTGAAATTTATGATGTAAATCGCTATCACGAATTTCTGGAGCGGGCACACTTTGACTACCTATACGATAAGGTCAACCTCTACGACACTCTCCGTGCCATTCAATGCAACAATGAATGGGCTGCAGCACTCACTGGGTGTTGGCAACGAATTGATGGCATAGGCAACAGTATGCTCAACTTTCTGGAAAATCACGATGAGCAACGCTTTGCCTCGGTGCAATATGCCGGCGATGCTCACAAAGTTCTCCCCTCGTTAGTTGTCAGTTCAATGATGTCACAAGCGCCATTTATGCTCTATGCCGGTCAAGAACTCGGCGAGCGAGCTTTCGACTCGGAAGGGTTCAGCGGAGCCGATGGCCGTACAACTATCTTCGACTATTGGAGTCTCTCCACGTTGCGTAGATGGCTAAACGATGGCAAAGTGAGTGGAGGTAAAGTAACAACCGACGAGAAAGCGCTACGCAAAACATATCGCACGGTGCTACGTCTGCTCAACAGCGAACGAGCCATTGCCGAGGGCGAATTCTTCGACTTGATGTATGTCAACTACGAGAATCCCCACTTCTCAGCCCACCGCCAATACACATTTATGCGTCACTATGCCGACACCACTTTGCTCATTGCTGTGAATTTCGGCGACCAACCGGCACAACTCGAGATAAACATTCCTCAACTGGCGCTTGATATGTATGGCATAACCTCGGGTGACAAATTGGCCACAGAACTACTAACAAAACGGAAAGCGACACTAAATGTTTCGTCAGCCGAGCCATTTAAGACCGATATTGAAGCCTTCGGTGCGGTTATATGGAAATTTAAGCGTTAAATTTAGCGGTTGCACCGATGGCAAATCCCATTTACATTCAATCAGTTGCAACTTACGTCTAAAATATTTGCGCGCAGAATATGCAATTTTGAAGAATAATGCCTAATTTTGCACTACCATTCATCAAAAAACATATATGAATTCTATGTTACCCCCTATCAAGGTTTTTGCCGGCACGAAATCGCGCTACATGGCCGAAGAAATCTGTCAAAATCTTGGCATTGAGCTTGGTCAAATGAACATCCAGCATTTTGCCGACGGAGAATTTGAAGTATCATTTGAGGAATCAATCCGTGGCTGTGAGGTTTACCTCGTGCAGTCAACATTCCCCAACTCCGACAATTTGATGGAATTGTTACTTATGATCGATGCAGCAAAACGCGCTTCTGCGAAATCGGTCATTGCCGTTATCCCCTACTTCGGATGGGCTCGTCAAGACAGAAAGGACAAACCCCGTGTATCAATCGCCGCCAAGCTGGTATCCGACCTCTTAGTAACCGCAGGTGCAGAACGTGTAATTACTATGGATTTACACGCTGACCAGATTCAAGGATTCTTTAACATTCCCGTTGACCACTTGTATGCGTCATCGGTGTTCCTACCCTACATTCAGTCGCTAAATCTCGAGGACTTGGTAATTGCAACCCCCGATGTTGGTGGAGCTAAGCGCGCCAACAACTACGCCAAATTCTTGAACGTTCCTTTGGTACTTTGCCACAAGCAGCGCGCCAAAGCAAATGTAGTGGCAACCATGACCGTTATTGGTGATGTTAAGGACAAGAATGTTATCCTTATCGACGATATGGTCGACACCGCGGGCACCATTACCAAAGCAGCCGATTTGATGCTGTCGGAAGGTGCAAAATCGGTTCGTGCACTTTGCTCGCACGCAATCATGAGCGACCCCGCATCGGAACGCGTTGACAAATGCGGCCTTACCGAAATGATGTTCACCAACTCTATTCCTTTCAACAAGGAATGTAAGAAGGCCACCATCATCTCAGTTGCCAAACTGTTTGCCGACACCATCCGTCGCGTACACAATAACGAATCAATCTCATCGCAATACCTTATCAAGTAAATCGCGATACAAGATTTATAAAACAGCAACAGAGCTACCGAGCATTTCGGTGGCTCTGTTGCTGTTTTGGGCCAACATGTGCTCAGGGTTATGCATACAAGCGCAACGCACCGGCAAGCGTGATTGCGAAATGTTACATAAAAAGCGCCACAGTTTAGCTCATCAAAGCTTAAACCGTGGCGCGAATTTTATCGAATAATCAACTTAGCATTAGCAATTTATGCAATAGTCAAGTTGGTTATACAAGTGTTTTGTGAATTATGCAAGGGCTGCGAGAGCTGCGCGAAGAGTCTCAAGTTTCGACTGAGCATCAGCCTCCTTACGACGTTCACCTTCAATAACGGCTGCCGGAGCTTTTGAAACAAAACGTTCGTTTGAAAGCTTTTTCTGAACCGAAGCAAGGAAACCTTCGTAATAGTTGATATCCTTCTCAATGCGAGCCTTTTCAGCCTCAACATCAATGTTACCCTGCAAGGGAACTGCATATTGCTGTGTACCTACCATAAACGAGGCAGCAGCCGCATCCTTGGCAGCGTTACCGTTAACAGCCTCAAGATTTGCCATCTTAGAAATCAAAGCAATCATATCGTCGGCAGGAGCTGCGCCTTCCACAACATTAAGTGTGAGAGCCTCCTTGTTAGGAATGTTCTTTTGAGCACGCACGCCACGAACGCCAACGATAATCTCCTTAGCCAATTCCATAGCAGACAACACATTAGTGCTATTTTCATCAGCGGCACTTGAAGGCAGCTCAGCGTACATGATTGACTCGCCCGACTTACGCTCGGCGATATTCTGCCACAGTTCCTCCGTGATGAACGGCATAAACGGATGCATCAAGCGCAACAGCGCATCGAAGAAATTGAGCGTAGCATCGTAGGTAGTCTTGTCAATCGGTGAACCGTAAGCCGGCTTAACCATTTCAAGATACCATGATGAGAACTCATCCCAGAACAGACGGTAAATAGCCATCAAAGCCTCCGACAAGCGGAATTTGCCCATCAACTCTGAAACCTCTGCTACCGTGGCCTTAAGTTTGCAATCAAACCACTCCACGGCCTTAGCACTTTCAACGCCTTGTGTTGCGTCAGCACTTACTTCCCATCCCTTAACAAGGCGGAATGCGTTCCAAACCTTATTGCAGAAATTACGACCGGTCTCACAAAGTTTATCATCAAACAGGATGTCATTACCTGCAGGAGCAGCAAGCATCAAACCCATACGCACGCCATCCGCACCATAGGTTGCAATCAGGTCAAGGGGATCGGGAGAGTTGCCGAGCGACTTACTCATCTTGCGACCAAGTTTGTCACGCACAATACCGGTGAAGTAAACATTCTTAAACGGCATGTCGCCCTTGTACTCATAGCCGGCAATAATCATGCGAGCCACCCAGAAGAAGATAATGTCCGGACCGGTAACAAGGTCGGATGTGGGATAGTAGTACTTGATTTCCTCGTTATCCGGATCAAGGATACCGTTGAACAAAGAAATAGGCCACAACCACGAGCTGAACCAAGTGTCGAGGCAATCCTCATCAGGGCGCAAATCGGCGAGTTGAAGATTTTCATTACCTGTTTTCTCGCGAGCCAGTGTAAGAGCCTCCTCAGTGGTTTCTGCTACCACATATCCACCCTCCGGCAAGAAGTAAGCCGGAATGCGGTGACCCCACCACAGCTGACGACTGATACACCAATCCTTGGTGTCTGTCATCCAGTGACGGTAAGTGTTTTTAAACTTGGGAGGATAGAAACGGATATCATCGTCCATAACCGCAGCAAGAGCCGGTTTGGTAAGTTCATCCATCTTCAAGAACCACTGCATTGACAACTTCGGCTCAATAACAACCTTTGTGCGCTCTGAATAGCCCACCTTATTGTCATAGTCCTCAATCTTCTCAACCAAGTCTTTAACCTGAAGATCCACGATGATTTCCTTACGAACATCGAAACGATCGTGGCCAATATACATACCACCGGCCTCTGAGATTGTGCCGTTAGGATTGAAGATGTCGATAGTCGGCAAGTTGTATTTCTCACCAAGCATATAGTCGTTTACATCGTGAGCGGGAGTAACCTTCAAGCAACCTGTACCGAAGTCCATTTCAACATAATCGTCCATGATGATAGGCACCGAACGGCCTACCAACGGCACAATTACGCGTTTGCCTTTCAACCACTGATAACGTTCATCGTTCGGGTTAACGCAAACAGCGGTATCGCCGAGAATTGTTTCAGGACGAGTTGTTGCAACAACAATGTATTTATCCTCACCCTCTACATAATAGCGAAGGTAGAACAGTTTTGAGTGCTCATCCTTGTAGATAACCTCTTCATCCGACAGTGCGGTTTGAGCTGCAGGATCCCAGTTAACCATACGAACACCGCGATAAATGTAACCCTTATTATAAAGGTCGCAGAACACACGGATAACGCTTTTCGAACGAACTTCGTCCATTGTGAACGATGTGCGATCCCAGTCGCACGACGCACCGAGTTTGCGCAACTGCTGCAGGATGATACCGCCGTGATGTTCGGTCCACTCCCATGCATGACGGAGGAATTCTTCACGAGTAAGGTCGGTTTTCTTAATGCCTTGAGCGGCAAGTTTGGCAACAACCTTTGCTTCGGTCGCGATTGATGCGTGGTCGGTGCCGGGCACCCAACAAGCATTCTTGCCCTCCATGCGAGCACGGCGCACCAAAATATCTTGGATAGTCTCGTTAAGCATGTGGCCCATGTGCAACACACCGGTCACATTGGGCGGGGGGATTACTACTGTGTAAGGTTCACGACCATCGGGTTCTGAATGGAACAAATTATGCTCAACCCAATAAGCATACCATTTATCCTCTACTTCTGAAGGATTGTATTTTGTTGCAAGCATATTTAAGTTTTAACTATATTGCGTTGGTTGAAAGTTGTGCAAATTTACAAAAATTTCGGGAATATTCCGAACGGTTTATCGGCGCATCTATCGCCACTGTCAAGCCACCACCTCATCGAGTGGTATTACATCACTGCAATAAGCTCTATATCAAATATAAGAGTGGAGCCACCGGGAATTCCGGGTTGATTAAATTTACCGTAAGCTTGTTCAGCGGGAATATACACTTCCCAACGATCACCGGGCCGCATCTGCCTTAAAGCAATAATCCATCCGGGAATCAGTTCGCGCAGACGGAATGCCGGGGGTGTGCCTCCACGGCTGCTGTCAAACGTTTTGCCGTTAATGGTTTTGCCAACATAATGCACGGTCACAATGCTACCGGGATTCGGTTGACGGCCATCACCATTACCTTTTTTCAATTGTTTGTAATAAATGCCTTTATCTATGGGCTTCACGCCCGGCTCGGTTGCTTTAGCCGCGAGCCACTCGCGGTTCTTCAAAATATAATCTTGCTTTGCCATTGCTTGAGTTTGCAAAGTGGATAAAAGAAAATTTGCACACCGGAACAAATCCGTTCCGATATGCAAATTTACAAATTTTCAATGAGTTGGAGCAATTATCTTACCACAACTTTCTGACCGTTTACAATGTAAATGCCATTCGACAGACCATCGATTTCGGTTTCGCCAACTGCGTAGTTAAATTTGCGAACCAAGCGGCCTTCGGGAGTGTAAATCTGAGCAAAGCCTGATTCATTTGACTCGATAACCAAAACGCCGCCACGCGAATACACGCTAAAGCCTGAATCAACTGTCGGAGCATCAAGTGCAGCTACATCTACTTGCTTGCCGATAACACGTGAAGCGATTGACTTTTCGCCACTGTGCGACAAACCACGCAAACGATATTCAACATATCCGTTTACAACATCCTTATCCAAGTAGAATGTCTTAATCGATGTGTTGTAACCAATCTTATAGTCGGTACCTGCATACACGGTTGTAAGTTCTTTCCACTCGCCTTTGTCAACGCGACGTTCAATCACATATCCGGCACCGGTTTCACCGTTGTGGTCATACCAGTCGATACGGATACGATTTTTATTGGCGTTAATATTTTTCATGAGAGGAGGTGCAATCTTCCACGTGTGAACATACTGATGAGTGTTGGGATATGCCTCTTTTGACACATAGTCAGCATACACTTTGCCGGCAGGTGTCAATTCGTTTTCGCCATCCTTATTTTCAAGAACAAGCGCACGAGCATCTTCCACCCAGTTGTAGAATGCATAACGTTCCAAATACTCACTGTTATCAAATGCGGGCAACATCTTCTCTACCCATGCCACTTGTTGGGCGGAGTTTTTCTCAGTGTGCGGACGAGTGGTGGATTGCGTGTTACCATTTTCATCATACAGGAGGTTGAAATTGGCATCACGTTTATCACCTTTCGCATCAGGCCACGTTTCACTTGTCCAGTTGGCACCGTTATTTAGCTCTGTGATCCACATCGTACGACCATCGTACGAGTTTTTGCAGAGATTGTCGATATTATTAGCCAAGCTCACAGGATCTTGAGAATTCCAATACATGTGAGCGGCAACAAAGTCAACACGATAGTTCAGCGAGTCAGCCTCTGCCAAGAACTTCTTTACCCAACTGTTATTGATAGAATCAGGCGCAGGAGAGCCTATACGCAAGCCACATGCCATCCAATCAGGCCACTCTTCAATAACGGTCTGAACTGCGACATTTGACTGGTCGGAGTGATCAGGCTCATTATAAGCTAACACAGTTGAGAAGTTTGTGAGGCTATTAATCACATTCCACTTCTCCCACCAAAGATTGTGGCGCATGGGCACAAATTCATAGTCGTCGGTTGACTTACCTCCGGCGCTCCAATCGTAATACCAGGTTGATTTGGTAAGCGCAGCAAGACTGCCGTTGCAGACACCCTTCTTAGTTGCCGGGAAGTACTTGTAAACACGAATGAACGACACCCATTCAAGACCTTCAGGCATAGTATCAAACACAACATCGTCAGTTGCGGCAATGAATGTGCGAGAATAGCCTGATCCATCGGGGTTATTAGCAAGAGTACAACCATAGCCCTTCTTCAAACGGAAAGAGCGCACATGATTGTCGAAATCTCCCATCTCATATTCATCGAGATAAGAAGCCGAGCCTTGCAGCTCAGAGCGGTAAAAGACGTCTTGTTGGCATTCAAGCGAGCCACCTGACTCGTTTTCCTCCATGTAGACAGTTAACGGTGCATCGTCGGCCCACATAGCGCCAACGCCCACCACCAATGATAGAAACGTTGTAATAATCGGTTTCATGGTTAAGTTTATTTAGTTATAAATTATTGTTTTCTAAGAGGTTGTAAAGTTACTGAAATTATTTCAATTGGCCAAATTTCAGCTCCGCTTCCTTTAATTTTTCGGGAGTACCGATATCAAACCAATTGAAAGACTCCGTTGGCGTGTAATTCACGATTTTCAAATCGTTCATACAATGCAGGTAGAACGGAACTATCGAGAACTTTGCTCCGTTAGCAGCTGCATATTCAGCCAAGCGGGGCAATACGGTTGGATTAACTATATGCACACCACCAAATGCTTGTGGCGACAATCCGGCTACATTCAATCCTGCCGGGATTGTTTGCTCTGTTGAAAGATTTTTCCACCCCCGCAACCGCTGTAAATCGTCAAAATACAACATTCGCGATGATTTCCGATTCGAGGTCATCAATGTCACATCAGCACCGGTTGATGCGTGCCACGCCATCATCTCGGCAATTGGAAAGTCGGTGACAATATCGGCATTATGCAATAAAATCGGTTCATTACTATTGAAAAGTGCCTGTGCTTTAAGCAATCCTCCACCTGTATCCAAGAGCATGTCAGACTCATCCGACACAACAATGTCGCAACCGAAATCACTGTTATCATGCAGAAAGTCAACAATCTGTTCGGCAAAATGATGAACATTAACCACCATGTGAACCACTCCGGCCGATTTTAGCTTTCTGATAACGCGCTCCAGAGCCGGGATACCGGCAACCGGAGCCAAAGCCTTAGGATGTTCATTGGTAAAAGGTTTTAGTCGCGAACCGATTCCGGCTGCGAATATCATAGCTTGCATCTGCATCTATTGGTTTGATGGTTGGTATACTTGTAAGATTTTCTGTTCACGATGATACAGCACTACCCTAACTTGAGGATACTTTTCACGAATGTGATGCGCAACAGCTTCGGCCGAGTAAACCGAACGATGTTGCCCTCCGGTACAACCGAAATTTACCGACAGCGCGGTAAAGCCTCTACGGAGATAACGCGTAACCGAAGCATCAACCAAAGCCTCCACATGGCCAAGAAATTCCAAAATTTCACCATCATCCTCAAGGAATTTTCGCACAGGCTCATCGCGGCCGGTCAGCTGTTTATACTGCTCATATCTGCCGGGGTTGTGAATTGCACGGCAATCGAAATCAAATCCACCACCATTACCCGACAAATCAACAGGCAAGCCCTTTTTATATGAAAAACTGCTTACGGTAACCGTCAAACCGTCGAATGAAGGAATCTCAGCCAAAGCACTGACCGCCGACACTTTATCAGTCAACGGAAGTTGCGATGCCAACTCCAACAGATACGGGAATGCTTGCGCTAATTCAGGCTGCGACAAGTGATGTTGCAAGTGCGAAAGCGCCGGAGTAATGCTCTGAATAAAATGAGGTTTACCCTCAATCATGCCGCGGAAGCCATAGGCTCCCAACGTTTGCAACATTCTGAACAAGACGAAATATGGTAGCGATGTCCGGAAACGATCGGCATCAAAACCGGAATTCACTTCAGTGGCAGCAGCAATATACTCGTTAATCAATTGCTGTTTCAGAGCATCGGGGATATTCGCTTTTGCCTGCCAAAGGAACGAAGCAACATCGTAGGCTGCAGGGCCACGTCGTCCACCCTGGTAGTCAATCACATACGGCTTACCATTGCAAATCATCACATTTCGGCTTTGAAAATCGCGTACCATAAAGCCGCTATTTTCACCGCAATAGCCGTGAAGAAGTTTGGCAAGCTTCTCCAACTCATCGTCCAAACGCTGCTCGGAGAATTCCAAACCGGACGGCTTCAAGAAATCATACTTAAAATAGTGGAGATCTCCTACGATGGTTCGACTGTCTAACGACTCCGACGGGTAACACACGGAAAAGTCCAACCCGGCACCTCCACGAAATTGCAGTTCTGGAAGCACGCGTATCGCAGCTGTCAACAGCGCCACCTCTTCAGCAGAGAAAACTCCGGTGGCTCTGCCGTGTGAAATAGCCTCAAACAGAGATAAATCACCGCAATCGGTTTGCAGATACGCCATTCGGTCATCACTGACACAGAGCACGGTTGGAACCGGGAGGCGCTTTGTGGTGAAATAATCGGTCAAGGCAATAAACGCCTCATTCTCGGCCGTATCCGTACCGATAGTACCGATAACGGTAATCGCCCGGCCATTCTCATCATCGCCCGACAAGCGATAGTATTTACGATGCGACCCCGCGCCTGCCAATAATGTTATTTCAGCGGGCGCGGAGCCGTAGTATTGCTCATATAATTGTGCAAGAATATTGTCTGCACTCATTGATGTATGATCTGACGTAGTGTTGTTTAAGCTTCAGCGTTATCTTCAGTAGATTCAGCCTCCTTAAATTCGGTGATTCCGGCAGCCAGCAATTGGTTGTACCACGTAAAGAGTTTACGAATATCGGTTGTGTAAACACGATCTTCGTCGTAATCGGGCAGAACGGTCTTGAAATAGTCTCTAATTTCAGCATCGCCATACGACTTCACATCGACAGGTTGGCCGTTTGTTACAGCCTTTACGCTTTCAAGCACATCGGTCAAGGGTACATCCGATTCATTAGTATACATGGCGATATCACCCAAAGAAACCACTTTATCGTGAGCGTATGCAGGTGTGCGCTTACCGTTTGACAAGCTCTCTACGATAAGCATATTTTTACCTTGGCTTACCAGGCGAAACAACCCGGGTTTTCCTGAAATGGAAAGTATTGTCTTCAACATGTTGTTATATTTTTTTGAAACTGCAGTCATGACTTTGGAGAGCGAGAATTCTCGCACAACCATAACCGCCGTGAATAATTACTGCAAAGTTAATTAACTTAGCCGAATGTTACAACCCCAACGCAAGCCAAATTCAACTATACGCAACAAGAATCTTCAATAAGAATCGGAATAACATTGCAATGATAATCGATGAATTTTGTATCTTTGCATTCTTCACAGCCGGATAAATCTGTTGCCGTGATATATAAAATGACTAAATTTAGTGACTATTTACAAAATCTCATACAACTAATCTTCGCTCCATCAAGAGGATGGGAAGATTTGGCCAAAATGGCACCACCAACGGTAGCGCAGCCACAGAAGGGCGACAATTCGCAATCAGACACGTCAAACCTGTCACGAGAAGAATCGCTCGCCACAAATAGCTACTACCGTTGCTTTCTGCCGTTTATCAGCGTTTGCAGTTGCTCGGCACTGATTCGCATAATCTACGATGACGGGCTCGGCTTTCTCGGAGCAGTGCAACAGGTGCTGATAACATTTATATCATTGTTCCTGGCTTATCACATTGCGCGCTATGGTTACAATGTGTATATGCCGAAATTGGTAAAACGGGGCGAGGAATACAGCCGTGGCAGAGTACTGACTATGACCATGTTCTGCCTGTCGTTTCTCGGCCTGATTACCTTGATTTCAAACGTGATACGTGTTCGCATCGCGTTGCTCGATTTTCTGCCGTTCTACGTGATTTTCATCATTTGGAAAGGAAGCGATTTCCTAAAAATCGACGAACAGCGAATCGGACTTTACATGATTCTATCCACACTGCTCATCTTAGGGTCATGCTTTATTATCTCATTTTTACTTAACACATTGACTTAGCAATCGGCTCTATGAAATTTAAAGAAGTAAACATAAAAAACCGTCGTGCGACCTTCGACTATGCTATATCCGACACATTCACTGCCGGCATAGTGCTCACCGGAACGGAAATCAAATCTATTCGCCAGGGGAAAGCATCACTGGTCGACACATTCTGCTATCTCAATAATGGTGAAGTGTGGGTAAAGAATATGTATATTGCCGAATACTTTTACGGCACATACAACAACCACACAGAACGTCGCGATCGAAAGTTGTTGTTGACTAAAAAGGAGATTGCACGCCTCGACAAATCGAACAAAGAAGCCGGGTTCTCAATCATCCCGTTGCGCCTGTTTATCAGCGACCGCGGATATGCCAAATTGGTTATCGGCATTGCACGTGGTAAAAAGGAATACGACAAACGTCAAGCCATCAAGGAGCGCGATGACAAACGCGACATGGCACGTATGTTTCAGAAAAAATAGCGCGACAACAGCAAAAGCAACCCCTTTGAGGCAGAGCCCTCCCCTACCGTACAACACATTAGCCGGTGACATCCACCGGCTTTTATTTTTAGCCGTTTCGCCAATTCATCCGGTTTAATCGGGTGATTACGCACAGCCACATCAGCCTGCCCGATTTGTCGGCCAATTTCCTTCAACTTCGATGAGGCCATGTCGAATCGGTTGTCAATGTGATACCATTTCCCGGGCAGAGATTCTATCGGAGATGTTGACGTGAAAAGATGTGTGTGCTGCTGCAATTTTTTCAAGCCGAATTTCTCACAAAATAGCTTAAACGGTTGTGCCTTCATGGCAGAAGGTGACGGTTCAAAAAGATAATCACCGACTTGAGGCTCGGCATACGATGCAACGCTATCTCGTTCCTGAGCTAACGTAAATCGGAATGCGCCCGTTTCGGCATGAATAATCACTTGGGGAATATCAATCGCCGAAGTAGAATCAAGAATTGCCAACACCTCTCGGCACTCACCGCCATCATCCACCACATATAGGCTTGATGTAGGCGGCAAATCGCGCAACGTTTGAGTAAGATCAAGCATAGGCGACAACTTCACAATCACATACCTACACTTCTGCTCGAATAGTGGCAACAGTTCCCCAACATCGGGTTTACAATCATGAATATTGTAAAGCTTTTCACCTTTATCCCCTCGTCGCGCGGGGTCAATGAATATCAAATCAATTTTATCGCCTTGCCAACGACGCAACCATTCAACCGAATCATCGTTGATAATCACCACATTCTCGTCATTGCGAAAATTATAGGCTGTTACCTCAGCCAGTTGAGGCTGCATCTCAATGCCGATAGCTCTACATTTGAGAGAATTTGACACGGCGTGCAAATCGATTCCCATGCCACAGGTCATGTCAACCATCAAACGCGCATCACCCACCAACTCGCTCGCGATTTTTCCGTGGAGCATCGCCACGCGCTCCGATGTGGCTTGTTCAACCGACAACGGAGATGACATCAAGTCGGGCAGCAATGCACCGAATTTACGCCCGCACTTCTGCAAACATTCAATGTGCGTAATGGCCATATCCATCCACGGCAGGTCGCTGTTGTGAAACTTCAAGCGCAGTTTCGCAACATTATCTCCCTTGTGGTCAGATATAAACTTAAAAAAATTGTCATCAAGTGCGAGCATCTGAGAACGGCATAAAACGGTTAACTGTCAAAAAAAAGAAAAGGCGCGTTGGCTCCAAGCAATCGGATAGCCAAACGCGCCTTTTTTATTTATCTCAAATAATGTGATTATTTGTCACCACGAATGGCTGCGATACCCGGGAGAATCTTACCTTCGATGGCTTCAAGAAGAGCACCACCACCGGTAGATACGTATGATACAGAATCAGCCAAACCGAACTTGTTAACACAAGCAACAGAGTCACCACCACCTACGAGTGAGAAAGCGCCATTCTTGGTAGCTTCTACAATCGCATCAGCGATAGCACGTGAACCGGCTGTGAAGTTATCAAATTCAAACACACCTGCAGGGCCGTTCCAAAGGATGGTCTTAGCGCCACGGATAGCTTCTGCAAATGCTTTGCGAGTCTCGGGACCTGCATCCATACCTTCCCAACCTTCGGGGATGTCCATAACAGATGCAACCTGAGTGTTAGCGTCGTTAGAGAAAGCGTCAGCTGCAATGCAGTCGGTGCCGAGTACGAGGTTTACACCTTTATCCTTAGCTTTCTGCATGATGTCGCGAGCCAAATCAAGTTTATCCAATTCGCAAAGTGACAAACCAACGTTACCACCCATAGCTTTAGCGAAGGTGTAGGTCATGCCACCGCAGAGGATGAGGTTGTCAACTT
Source organism: uncultured Alistipes sp. (assembly GCA_964505395.1). Taxonomy (GTDB): domain Bacteria; phylum Bacteroidota; class Bacteroidia; order Bacteroidales; family Muribaculaceae; genus UBA7173. Next base: position 18,402 of record CAZDIC010000017.1, read on the forward strand.
TATCCATCAAGTTCTCAATGATACCAA
>CAZDIC010000018.1:0-12366 GCA_964505395.1 uncultured Alistipes sp.
TGTTACATAATGCAGGTTATGTTAAATAGCATTGGGAGAGGGGTGCCCTATTGGGGATATGTGAGGAAAAATGAATTTGTGAGGGATATTGGTGGCATGAAACGGGAATTATGCGTATTTTTGCATTGTCGTTGAATGGGAACGTGTATTCGACATCATTAGTGGCGTATTGGACACCATTGATTGTGTATTAGACACCACGGGATGTGAGTTCGACGCCATGGGTTGTGTATTCGATGCCATTGAATGTGTGTCGACCACCATGGGTTGTGTATTCAATACCATCTATATACGACATAGATTATGAAGAAAGCTTAAGTAGATTTTATGAAGAAGGCTCAGGTAGATTTTAAGGTTGTAGAGAATAATAAGCTCTCAAATAATTATTCGCACTTGGTGTTAATGCCTGTGTGTTTAGCAAATGTATCAGGAGATACCGTATATAATGGTAGTGAAACGGTTGCTAATGACTGCAATGAGGTTGCAGGTGTGAAGGCTTTGCTTGCCGACATTAGTCCGGGGCAATTTGTGCAGGTTCTTGTTGAGGGTGATGCTAAAACGTTTTTGCGTCGTCCTATCTCGGTGCATTATGTGGATGTTGAGAAGGGCTTGCTGCATCTGCTGATACGGAATGCAGGTAGCGGCACTAAAACTCTGATTAATAGCGCAATTGGCGATGTGATCAACATAATTTTGCCACTTGGCAATGGCTTTGGCATTGATGGCGCAACACTTGGCAAAGCGGTGAAACATCCGCTTTTGATAGGTGGTGGCGTTGGTACTGCCCCACTTCGTTATCTCGGTAAAGTGCTGAGAGATAACGGTGTAGAGCCTACATTTTTGCTCGCTGCCAAAACCGGCAGTGAATTGCTTATGGTTGAGGAATTTAAGCAGTTGGGCCGTGTTATAATTTCTACCGATGATGGTTCTGTGGGTCATCATGGCTTGGTTACAATGAATCCCGCTTTGCGTGATGAAGCGTGGGATATGTTTTATTGCTGTGGACCGATGCCAATGATGAAAGGAATTGCCAAGATTGCTACAGAACTGAATGTAGCATGTGAAGTATCGCTTGAAAATAGTATGGCATGTGGCCTTGGTGCTTGCTTGTGTTGCGTTGAGGACACGGTCGATGGCCATGTTTGCGTGTGCACAGAGGGCCCTGTATTTGATATAAAGAGGCTGAAATGGTGATGATGTGTCATCGGTCGGTTGACTGTGTTATCGGCTGATAAATCGCACCGGATAAGGTTTAGCGCTGATGTTGCTTGCAATGTCAGCGCTTTCTTTTTGGGCGTAGAACAATTGGCGCTCGTTGAGATAATTTGCGATAGCGCGGATGTTAAGCGCTTCAAGGCTTGCCACGAACAACTGTAGCTCGTGAAATCGGGCGGAATCAGGCGAGCAATTAACAAGGGCTACCGGGGCGTCAACGAATGTTGTATTGGCCGTTTCCATGGCAAATGGTGCGACCGCTACCCCATCATGTTTACATGAAATGAGGCGCAAGCTCTCGATGCCGTCGACGCAAATAAGCGTTCGTGCAAGCACAGACTTTTCGGTAATCGGTTCGCAGGTGTAGCTCATGCTTATCGAACGGTTGAGGGAGCTTGCTGACGATTTGTGGCCTTTTGGCGTGTAGCCTCCTTGCGTTGATTCTCGTGCAATTTTGTGGCTACATTGGTGCTTCGGTCAACCTTGTGCTGCCCGGCTGTTTGACGGTGTTCAGACTGTTGAGAATTCGATGATGAGGTTGGCAGAGCTTGTTTGTCGTGTGATACTTGGTGGTGTGTAGCCGTGGGCATGTGGTGCTCCGGCAAAGCCTCATTATTGTCAACAGAATCAACTGTGGCAATAGGCTTTATCGGTTTTGCTACAATGCCATTCTTGAATGCAGTGTAGGCAACATAGACGTCGGAGTAAACACTACGACGCATACGTGTAACGGCAATGCTGTCGATAGCGTAAGGAGTGCGGCTTTCGGGCAACTCGATGTAACCATACACGCGTGTGGGCGACATTACCGAATCAATTTGCAAACGATAGTTTGACCGATTGATCATGGCCTTGTTGCGGTCGGAATAGTGGATGTGACCGTTGGCATAATCGGCCATTATGCGACCTCTAACCTGCTGTTGTTGGTTGATAACCTTGAAGGTTAGCAGATATATATCACCGTCGCGCCAGGTGCTGTCAGGCTCGATATTGAAGGTGATAAATTTCATCGGGGTTTGCGGTGACACGGTGAGGTGTTGCGGGCCGGTCCAAATCACGGTCGAATCGCCCGATAGGGCAATCTGTTCACTTGCCGCATTGGCATAGTCGCGCTTGCGGTCTTGCAGAATTTCCAATGTGCGATCATAAACCTTGATGTAGTCCTCAATGTGATTGCCATACCACACGAAAGATGTGTCAAGCATCTCCTGTGTTACACCGTGCTCCTTGAGGATGCTCTGCTTAAACACTTTGCGCGTTGAATCGTTTGGGAATGCTCCGTAGTTGAGATCAATAACAGCTTCGCCCATGTGTATGTCGGCCATAAGCGAAGCCATCTCCTCTTGGTTGAGAACTCCATCGGGAGTTTTGTTGCAAGAGGAAATGCCTGCCGCTACACACGCCAATATGGCGAGTTTTGCGAAACTGTGTTTGATGTTACTGCTGAGCGGATTCATCGGCTTCTTGTTGTGATTTTAAGCGCCAGGGCACTTCGGAAATCTGTGCGGAGTAGAAGAATATCAGTATCGCCATGCCAACGGTTATAGCGGCATCAGCGAAGTTGAATATCGGACGGAAGAAGATGAAATGCTCTCCGCCTACAAAGGGCATCCATGATGGCCAATCCCATTCGCATAGCGGGAAGTAGAACATATCGACCACAAGCCCGTGGAGAATGGTGCCATAGCCGCCTGATGCCGGGAAGAGAGATGCTACGTAGGGTGGCATGGGGTTGTCGAAAATCAATCCGTAGCACACGCAGTCGATGATGTTTCCGGCTGCTCCGGCAACAATCATAGATAGAGCCACCAAATAGCCGGTTTTCGCTTCGCGACGGGTGTGAATGCGTGATATGTAGAAGATGAGGAAGCACACCGTGACAATTCGCAGAATTGTAAGGAGTAATTTACTGCCAATCTCCCATCCAAAAGCCATGCCGTTGTTTTGAATAAACACCAACTTAAACCATGAAAAGATTGTGAGTGTCTCGCCGAGATAGAAACTCGTCTTGACCCAAATTTTCAAGATTTGGTCAATCAGCAAGATGATGGCAATGATGATGGTTGCCAGGAGTGCTCTATTGTGTAGGAGTTTATTTGTGTTCACGTTTTTGGCTTTTTTGTTTATCAACCAAGCGAGTGTGCTTGAGGCAACTCGCTTGGTTGAATGAGGGTTTTATCTCTGCTTCGAATCAACATTTAAGGTGGCATGAGGCACGGCGCGCAGTCGTTCTTTGGGAATAAGTTGACCGGTAATGCGGTCAATTCCGTAGGTCTTATTCTCAATTCTCACCAGGGCGGCTTGCAAATGCTTAATGAATTGCATTTGACGCATAGCCATTCGCCCGGCCTCCTCTTTGGAGAGGGTTGATGCACCCTCTTCCAAGACTTTAAATGTTGGCGATGTGTCTGCGGTGTCGTTTCCGTCAGAGTTCATCACATCGGCTCTGAGTGATTCATATTCTCTTTTCGCTTTTTCAAGCTTCTGAAGAATCAAAGTTTTGAATTCTTCGAGTTCTTCATCGGTATAACGGGTCTTTTCACTCATAATGGTACGTGTTTGGTTGATAATGAGCAGTGAATTGATTTATTATATTGTTTGATTTATTTGGCGGGCAAGATAGAGAGAAGGATATCGTGTCCGTCGATGTCAAGTTTTTCATCTTCCGCAGGTGCATCAACAGTAGCGATTTTGAGCGTGTCGGCGAGCACTTGTCGGCAGATGTATTCAGAGTATTCATTCACCGCATCATCGGTCATGCTGTCGGGCGCAATTGTGATGTTGATGCGTTGAGTGATGTCGTAGTTGCGGCTCTTACGTATGTTTTGGATGCGGTTTACAAGTTCGCGTGCCACACCTTCGCGACGAAGCTCATCGGTAACGGTGACATCCAGAGCCACTGTTACAGAACCTTCGTTGGCCACGAGCCATCCGGGGATGTCTTCGTTTCTGATTTCCACATCGGCGACGTCAACGGTTACGGGTGCGGAATCAATGGTGAGCTCGATGCTGCCGTTCTTCTCAAGGCTAATGATTTGAGCTTGTTCCATGTTGGCAATAGCTTGAGCCACCGCTTTCATCTGTTTGCCGAATTTCGGGCCGAGTTTCTTGAAGTCGGCTTTGATTCGCTTAACCAATATGCCCTCTTCGTTGCTTACAAACTTAATCTCCTTGACGTTGAGCTCAGAGAGGATAAGCGGAGCTACAGCTTCGATTTCGGCCTGTTGAGCTTGTGAGCTTACGGGAATCATGAGAGTTTGCAGCGGTTGACGCACCTTGATGTTGACTTTGCGACGCAACGACAGCACCATAGAGGTGATTACTTGGGCCAAATTCATGCGGTGCTCCAAAGCTTTGTCGATAACAGCGTCATCGGCCTTCGGGAAGTAAGAGATGTGAACCGATGTACTCTCTTTGCCCTCAGCTTCATTTGTGGGCGCGGTGAGGTCGTTGTAGAGTTTGTCGGCAAAGAACGGTGCAAACGGAGCCATGAGTTGAGCAACGGTTGTCAAACAGGTGTGAAGTGTTTGATAAGCCGAGAGTTTGTCATCGTTCATGTCGCCACCCCAGAAACGTTTTCTGTTGAGACGTACATACCAGTTTGAAAGGTTGTCGTTAACAAATGTGTTGATTGCACGAGCAGCCTTTGTGGGTTCGTAGTCATCAAGCGCTTCGTCAACATCTTTGATAAGGGTGTTGAGCAAAGAGATAATCCAACGGTCGATTTCGGGGCGTTGGCTTATGGGTATCTGTTTCTCTGCGCCTGTGAAACCGTCAACGTTGGCATAGAGCGCCAAGAATGAATAGGTGTTGTAGAGTGTTGCAAAAAGTTTGCGTGACACCTCTTTCACACCGTCAACGTCAAACTTGAGGTTGTCCCAAGGTGATGAGTTTGAAATCATGTACCAACGTACGGGGTCACTACCGTAGGCTTCAATAACTTCAAACGGGTTCACGGCATTGCCAAGGCGTTTCGACATTTTGTTGCCATCCTTGTCGAGGACAAGACCGTTAGAGATAACAGCTTTATATGCAACAGAGTCAAACACCATGCCTGCAATAGCATGCAGTGTGAAGAACCACCCGCGAGTTTGGTCAACACCTTCTGCAATGAAGTTTGCCGGATAGAGTTCGCCTGAATCCAAACCTTCTTTGTTTTCAAAAGGATAGTGGATCTGAGCGTATGGCATTGCACCGGAGTCAAACCAAACGTCGATGAGGTCGGTCTCGCGTTTCATCGGTTTACCCGACTCGGAAACCAAGATAATATCGTCGACATAGGGACGGTGCAAGTCAATCTTTTCGTAATTGTCTTTTGAATAGTCACCGGGAACGAACCCTTTTGCTTTGTAGGGGTTCTCGGTCATAAATCCTTTGGCTACCGACTTCTCAATCTCGTTGTAGAGCATCTCTACCGAGTCAATGCAAAGTTCCTCTTTGCCATCCTCAGTGCGCCAAATCGGGAGCGGTGTGCCCCAATAGCGGCTGCGAGAAAGATTCCAATCTTGGAGGTTTTCGAGCCATTTGCCAAAGCGACCACTACCGGTTGAAGCGGGCTTCCACTTGATTTGCTCGTTGAGTTCCATCAAGCGTTCGCGAGCTGCGGTGGTGCGGATAAACCAACTGTCAAGCGGGTAATAAAGCACGGGCTTGTCGGTGCGCCAGCAGTGAGGATATGAGTGAGTGTGCTTCTCGATTTTGAAAACCTTGTCGGCTTGTTTCAGCCACATGCAGATTTCCACATCGAGAGTCTCGTCTTTGTCGGTTTTAGTTGCATCGTAGGCGTTCTTGACATATTTGCCGGCCCACGGTTTGTACTCTTCAACGTTGACGTTGGCAGCCACATAGGCTGCGTCAAGGTCTTCAAGCAGGAAGAATCGGCCACGGAGGTCGACCATCGGACGCACATTGCCATCTTTGTCGATCAGCGTCAACGGCGGGATGTTGTTTTGACGAGATACACGAAGGTCGTCGGCACCGAATGTGCCTGCAATATGCACAATGCCTGTACCGTCATCGGTGGTAACGTAGTCGCCGGGGATAACGCGGAACGCACCTTCACCGGGGTTCATCCAAGAGATGAGTTGCTCGTAGTGCATGCCCACGAGGTCGGTGCCTTTGACGGTCTTCACCACGGTGTAAGGAATGAGTTTGTCACCCTTGTCGTATGTGGCAAAGTCGGCGTTTTCGGCTTTGGCGTTAAAGTAGTGCCCCATCAGCGGTTTTGCAACCACCACGGTTTCGGGATTGCCCGAATAGGGGTTGAATGTTCGAACAATGTTATATTCAATCTCAGGGCCAACGCAGAGAGCTGTGTTGGAGGGTAAAGTCCACGGAGTGGTTGTCCACGCAAGGAAGTAGGGCTTGCCGTGACCCAGCATTTCTGGCATCGGGTCGGTGATGAGGAATTGAGCCACACAGGTGGTATCCTTAACATCGCGATAGCATCCGGGCTGATTGAGCTCGTGAGTGCTCAATCCTGTTCCTGCAGCCGGAGAATATGGCTGAATGGTGTAACCTTTGTAGAGATAACCTTTATTGTAGAGTTGACGCAGCAACCACCACACGCTTTCAATGTAGCGGTTGTCGTAGGTGATGTAGGGGTTTTCAAGGTCAACCCAATATCCCATCGAGTTTGTCAACGTTGACCACTCTTTGGTGTATTTCATTACCTCACGACGACATGCGGCGTTGTAGTCGTCAACGGAGATTTTTTTGCCAATATCCTCTTTTGTAATACCCAATGACTTTTCTACGCCAAGCTCAACCGGCAGCCCGTGAGTGTCCCATCCGGCTTTGCGCTTTACGTGGAAGCCTTTCATTGTTTTGTAACGGCAGAATATATCTTTAATGGTACGGGCCATCACGTGGTGGATGCCCGGCATGCCATTAGCCGAAGGTGGCCCTTCGTAAAACACGAACGAAGGCATACCCTCGCGAGTCGCCATGCTTTGCTCAAACAGGTTAGTGGAATTCCACTGATTCAGCACCTCTTTGTTGATGTCTGAGAGGTTGAATTTATTATATTCCGCAAATTTCATATTCCTGAGATGAATTGGAAAAATGTTTCGTTTTAAAATTATCTTGCAAAGATACTAATTTTCAGCATACGAATCAAATCACAAGTTTGATGTGGCGAGATTTCGTAATTTGACAATCAACCTTTCACTCCACCCTTGATTCCGCCTTTTGCACCTCCGCCCAAAGCAAAGATGTTTTGAGAGAACGAGAATGTTTTTTGGCTGATGGCCGTGTTACGTTTGATGGCCAATGTTACCAATCGGTCCATTAATTGGTCGAAACGTATGCCTGTAGCCTCCCAAAGGTAGAATGAAAGTGAACCGGGAATGGTGTTGATTTCGTTGACGTAGATTTTCGATGTCGCGCGGTCAACGATAACGTCTACACGGCTAACTCCGTGGCATGAAAGTACGCGGAAAGTCTCGCCGGCCAAACGTTGGATTTCTTTAGTCATATCTTCCGGCAGTTCTGCGGGAATGCGTTTTGCTGATGCTTGCATACCCTTGGCGCCCTTAGAGCCGCCCATATATTTGTCGGTGTATGAGAGGATTTCTTTGGTCTTGATAGGCTCTTCAAGCACTGATGTTTGATATTCGTCGCAATCACCAAGCACCGAGCAGTTGATTTCCTGCAATTCTTCAACCATGTGTTCCACAATGATGCGTGAGGCATAGCGTGAGGCATCTTCAACCTTTGCAATCAGGTCTTCGCGATTGTAGGCGCAGCCGATGCCGATTGACGAACCGAGATTGGCCGGTTTAACAATTACCGGGTAACCGAGTTTTTGCTCTGTCTTTTCGATGAGCGCATCCTTCTGAGCGAACCATTGACGGTCGGTAAACCAAAGGTAGTCGACAACGGGGATGTCGTTCTCGCGCAAAATCATCTTCATGGTGATTTTGTCCATACCGTTTGCCGAGGCTAAGGTGTTGCATCCTGCATAAGGAATGCCGATTGAGTCGAGAATGCCTTCGAATGTGCCATCTTCGCCGTTGGCACCGTGGAGCACAGGAATAACCACATCGAGGTGATTGTGAACGGTTGTCTTACCAAACAGACCACGCGGAGTGTAATAATAGAGGTTGTAGTCGCCATAAATGGGGCGCATATACACTTCGTCGCATTGCTTAAGCAGTGCGGGAATGTCGCGGTAGTTGGCCAATTTGAGCAGCGCTTCACCGGTGAACCATTTACCGTCTTTTGTGATGTAGACCGGGGTTACATCATATTTCTCTCTGTTGATGGCGTTAATAGCTTGGTTGGCTGAAATTATTGATATTTCATGCTCGGTGGAACGTCCGCCGAAGAAAACTCCTATATTGGTTTTCATTGTGGGTTATTGTTGTTTTGTAAAGCTATATCAGGCATCTGCAGAAGATGAATGTGGTATAGCTTTGTTTGGTTGATAATTCGTGAGCTTATTTAAATGTGTCGGGGAGATCGTTCTCATAGAGAACGGTGTCGCCCGATGTGATTATTGTTTGCAGAAGAGCTTGCGCTTGCGTGAAGGTGTCAACTGTGTGAATGTTGGCTTCGTTGAATTTTGCTGACTTAATGCCGTTTACGATAGCATCGCGGTTGTATTGGCCAACCACGATGGCAATGTCGGCACATTTGGCAATGTGCTTGCCGAAATCCTCGTTCGCTTTTGCTTGGAGGTCGCCCAATTCAATCATTCCCGGGGTTATGATGATACGCTTGCCTTGAGTCATCATTGCCAACACATCGAGTGCCATAGCCGAACCTTGTGGGTTTGAGTTGAATGCATCGTCGATGATGGTAACTCCACCTGGAGTGCGTTTCATGTTTAAGCGATGCTCAACTTGCTCAATCTGAGCAACGGCATATTTTATTTTGTCGGCAGGAACGCCTAATTTGATTGCTACTATTACGGCAGCCATGAGGTTTGACACGTTACATGCACCTACCAATTTGGTGTGAAGTTGCAGCGGTTCGGTCAATGCGTTGCCGGTAATTTCGAATGTTGTGCCGTTGGGTGTGTAGGTTACGTTTGAGGCAATATAGTCGGCATTGTCTGTATTGCTTACTGCATAATGCACGCAGTGCGTGTTGGTAACCACGCGGCTTGCGGAGTGTGGAAAGTCGTTGTTAACCACAACCAATCCATCGGCAGGGAGCGCATCGGCAAGCTCAAATTTGGTGGCTTGCACATTCTCGATTGTCTTAAACGACTCGAGGTGCTGTGGGCCAACGGCTGTGATAATGCCGATTGCGGGATGAACCAAGTCGCAGATTTCTTTGATGTCGCCAGATTGTTTTGCACCCATTTCTACGATGAACACTTCGTTGTAGGGCTGTAAGTACTCGCGTACGGTGCGGATGACGCCCATAGTGGTATTGAAACTACCTGGGGTCATCATTGTGGAGAAGTGCTCCTGCAGAATGCGGTTGAGATAGTGTTTGGTAGATGTTTTGCCATAGCTACCGGTGATACCTATGATTTTGAGGTCGGGCATTGATGCAAGTCGGTTGGCAGCATCATTGTAATACTTGCGATTAATTGATTTCTCTACCGGAGCAAGAATATCGGTGGCTACAAGCAGTAAAATGGGTGATGCGACTGATATTGCAACCAAACCGATGCTCAATGTTTTTAGGCCGACAAAGCAGCCAAGCACGATGGCAATGATTGCTGTGAGAGTCCACATTACGCCACAAATGCGTTTTGCGCGAGGTGTCCACACAAGCGGCTTTTTATATTTCTTGCGGCTGAGCGAGCAGAAATGCCAAAATGTGATGATTGTGCCCAAAAAGGCCGATGCAAAGAATGGCAGCGACTGTATGAGAAGAAGGAATAGGGCTACGCAACCGAATATGCGTCCGATATTGGTGCTTTCGCCTGATTGTGAGAACCAGCGCATGTAGCGTTCTTTGCGGTAAGAGTTTTGTTGCAGCATCATTAAGTCGCGAGCAAAGACTTTCCACAAGTCAAGAAGCGTTGCGACGGTTAGTGTGGTGCCGAATATGTTGTCTAATGTAAAGTTCATGTTATGTGAGATTGGTTGAATTTGCTGTGTTATTTACGTGTTGCCAAAAACGACTGCAACACTGCTTTGAATTGTAACGGGTTGTCGAGGAAACTGAAATGACCACACCCCGGGAAGCTTACAAGCCCGGCATCCGGAATGAGCTTTTCCATTAATCGTGCGTCGCGCATCGGTGTCGCTGTGTCGTTTTCTCCCCAAATCAAGAGCGTAGGTGCAGAAATTTTTGGGAGGAGTTCCGTGAGGTCCTCATTCACCACTTTGCTCATAATGGCACGCATACGCGGTGTGGCATTTGCGTAGTCGGAAGAGCCTCGTTTGCTGCGCATCGCATCTACGCGTTTTTCGTAGGCGGCTTTGCTCATGAATAAACGCATGATGGCCTTCGAGGCCTTGAATGAGTAAACTTTGAAGTAATACTTTAGTGTGCGGTGAGGCTTGATGCCGGCGGCATCGATTAGCACGATGCTGTCGATTGGTAGACGCGATGCGAGGATTATGGCAACTCGCCCACCGAAACTGTGTCCGGCGAGTATCGGGTGGCTAATCTTCTCAAGTTGGATAAATCGCTCAACCAGGTTCGCATAATCATAGACGCTCCACACACCAACAGGCTCCGGTGAATCGCCGAATCCCGGCATGTCAAGATTATAGACCTTGTGTGTCAAGGATGCTGTCGCAGCTATCGATTTTACAGTGGCGTGGCTACAGCCCCATCCATGCATCAAAATCATGGGGGCGCCTTCACCGCTTACTTCATAGTGAAGTTGCTGACCATCAATGGTTATATCTTTTTCCAAGACAAAAAATATCGTTTAGTCGTTTACAACAAGCAAAGTTAGCTATTTTTTCTGATAAGCCCAATATTAAACGCCGCTTATATGGCCTTAAAATGAATTAAAACCGAATTTTGGCGATTATAAAGGTGTGGAATTTTTTATTCAGCAAGAAAAGATGTTACTTTGCACAAAAAATATAAGTGTAAACAGATGGTAGTATTTCCCAATGCAAAGATAAATATTGGCCTGGATGTGTTGCGTCGTCGCAGCGATGGCTATCATGATATTTCAACTGTAATGATTCCCATCCCGTGGAGAGATATTCTTGAAATTGTTCCCGGTGGCGATGAAGATTCGCTTGAGGTTAGTGGCCGTTTGGTTGATTGTCCGCCTGAGAAGAATCTTGTAATGAAGGCAGTGAAAGAGTTGCGAAAATCTCATGATTTCCCGGCTGTGAAGGTGCATTTACATAAGGTCGTGCCTGATGGAGCCGGCCTCGGTGGTGGCTCTGCTGATGCTGCATTTACACTGAAGGCTCTGAATGAATTGTTCTCGTTGGGTTGCAGTGATGAGGAATTGTCGTTGTGTGCCTCGCATCTTGGGGCCGATTGCTCTTTCTTTATTTATAATAAACCGATGCTGTGTGAGGGGATTGGCACTACCCTATCCCCGATTGCATTGAACTTGCCAAGCGGATTGACCATTGTGGTGGTGAAGCCGGCTGTGAGTGTATCAACCAAGGAAGCGTATTCCGGCGTTGCGCCTGCAGAACCTGAGACACCGTTGGAAAAACTTCTTGCATTGCCCATAGAGCAATGGCAAGGCTGTGTAAAAAATGACTTTGAGGCATCGGTATTCCCGCAATATCCCGCGATTGAGCGTGTGAAAACGGAGCTACTTGCAATGGGCGCTGTGTATGCGGCGATGTCGGGTAGCGGATCGTCGGTCTTTGGTCTGTTTGATGGTGACAGATTGACAGATGACGTCGCTGCTCATTTTGAGGGTTGTGACATTCTCGTCAGCAAATTGTAGAGCTATTTTGCAGTGTGAGTGAAAACTACCCTTGATTGCAAATTGTTATTGTGCAAAATGGGGTAAAATCGTTTTTATGCTCATTTATGGACTTTAAAAGCCCGGTATTGATTATGTTTGGCAAAGTTTTTGCTACTAAGAAACTTCGGAAATTGATAATTGAAATAAATAGAAAAAGATATATGAGTCATACAAGTAAGCAACACGATGATAATCGTGAAAATGATTTGAAACAAGATGAATTGAATCAGTCTGCTGAAAATAAGCAAGTTGATGAAGTAAATGCTGATGCTGAAACCGAGGAAGTTTCAGAG
>CAZDIC010000018.1:12466-13876 GCA_964505395.1 uncultured Alistipes sp.
GGTATGCAATTAATTTACAATAAACTGATTAAATATCTGGCTGAAAATGGTGTTAAAGCTATGGAGTCAACAGGTGCGCAGTTCGATACCGAATTGCATGAAGCTGTGGCTATGATTCCGGCAGCATCCGACGAAGAAAAAGGCATTGTAAAGGATACGGTTTCAAAAGGTTATACCATTAATGACAAAGTGCTCAGACACGCCAAGGTTGTAGTGGCTCAATAAGCTGCTATAAGCGTGGAATTAGATAATATGCTAAAATAAAATGGAGCAGAAAAGAGATTACTACGAGGTGCTTGGCGTTGAAAAGACTGCCACCCCCGAAGAGATAAAGAAAGCGTATAGAAAACTCGCTATCAAGTATCACCCGGATAAGAATCCCGGAGACAAAGCCGCTGAAGATAAGTTTAAAGAAGCAGCTGAGGCTTACGAAGTGTTGTCAAACGAAGAGAAGCGTAAGCGTTATGACCAGTTTGGCCACTCGATGGGCGCTCAAGGCTTTGGCGGTGGTCAGGGCGGATTCTATAGCTCAGGCATGTCAATGGACGACATCTTCTCGCAATTTGGTGAGATTTTCGGTGGCCACTTCGGCGGCTTTGGTGGAAGTTTTGGCGGTGGTCGCCGTCGTAAAGCACAGCGCCGCGGTTCTGACCTTCGTATTACCGTAAAAATGACTTTGGCTGAGATTCAAACAGGTGTTGACAAAACCTTGAAAATTCCTGCCTATGTGAAGTGCGAACATTGTAACGGTACCGGTGCGAAGGATGGTACTTCATTGAGCACATGCCCCACTTGTAACGGAACGGGCTCTGTGCGTCAGGTTGTGCAGACAATCTTTGGCCAACAGGAAACCATTAGCGTGTGTCCGCAGTGTGAGGGTGAAGGTAAGATTGTGAAAGAGCAATGCACCCACTGTCATGGCGAAGGTGTTGAACGTAAGGAGGAACTGGTTTCGTTCCACATTCCGGCCGGCGTTCAGGAAGGCATGACTCTCACTGTGCAGGGTAAGGGTAACGCTCCTCGCCACGGTGGTGTTAGCGGTGACCTGTTGGTTGTAATCCAAGAGGTTAAACATCCTGAGCTTATTCGCGACGGTAATGACGTGATTTATAACCTAATGCTTGATATTCCGACAGCAGTGCTTGGTGGCTCGGTTGAAGTTACAACAATTACCGGCCGTGCTCGTCTGACCATTCCTGCCGGGACTCAGCCGGGTAAGATTCTGCGTCTGCGTGGCAAGGGTCTGCCTTCAACCGATGGACGCGGTGTTGGCGATGAACTGGTTAATGTTATGGTTTATGTGCCGGAGAAACTCACCGATCAAGAGAAGGCTGCGTTCGAGTCTATGAAGAAGTCGGAGAATATTCAGCCGTCAGAGTCAACAAAGCACCGTCTGTTCTCTAAGCTGAA
>CAZDIC010000018.1:13976-17097 GCA_964505395.1 uncultured Alistipes sp.
AAAATGAGGATGCATCGTAACGATACATCCTCGGCGGAGAAAAAGGAGAGTCCTCATTTCGGCTTATGGGGAGGCGTGTGGAGAGAGGTGCCTGTGCAAAAGTTAGGACATTTTAGTATATGCAAAAACTTTGCAATCCCATTAATGTTTTACGAATGTAAATATAATAACGTTTTATGGTATTAGCAACTTTTAGGATATGTTTTTTGTGACGTTATTTGTTATTATTGTCTGTTTTGCGATGTTGCCAAGCTGTCAACAAATTGACTTTCATTGTTTTAATGGGTAATAAAATGAGCTCGTTAAATTTAGTTAATTTGATAAAAGTTTTTGGCGCGCTTCGTCTCCATATGATAAATCTTAGCAGAATGAAGACTATGAATAATGCTACTCTATCGTTGAATATTTGCACATGACGTTGAAATATGCGTAAGATATGTGGTGTTTATGCAAAAAAGAACAGGAGCGTGGATTACACGCTCCTGTAGTATGTGTGAATTACTTACGATTTGATTAAATCCAACGAGTGTAAGCGAAGTCCATGCGGTGGGGAAGGTTTCCGTTAACCGGATAGATGCGGAATCCGTAGCGGTAAACGCCGGGGTTCTTGAGTTTGAAGTGCAACTGATAGGTGAGCACATTGCCGTCCTCTTTAGCCACCTCAAAGCCTTTGGTGTAAGAGAATTTCTCTTCGCCGTCCTCTGTTTTGTAAACAACCATTTCCAAGCCTATGCTTCTGCCAAGGCCATTTGTATCGATGGTTACTTGTGCATCGAAGTCGGTGCCGGTTGATGAGTTATTGAGGTCTGACGACTTGGAATCAAGCACTGTGATGCCATCCCAAGCTGCTGCAACTTTCTCCTTCCATGCCACGATTTCTTTGGCGAGTGCATAGTTGTTCTCGGCCAACAGTCGTGAACGGTGCGATTCTTTGTTGTAGAAGCGTTCGATGTAGTCCTCAATCATGCGAGTCATGGTGAAGTGAGGTGCAATGTCGCCGATAGAGCGTTTGATGTATTGAACCCACTCGGGAGAGTAACCCTTTGAATTCTTTGCGAAGTAGAGAGGTATAATCTCGTTCTCCAACATTGAATAGATGGTAGCTGCATCCAATTGGTCTTGTTGTGCAGAGTTGTTGTAGGTAACCTTGTCGGTAAGAGCCCATCCGGCTTTCTCGTTGAAGCGATAGCCTTCGTACCACCAACCGTCAAGTACCGAGAAGTTTAACACACCGTTCATTTCGGCTTTTTCGCCGGATGTACCCGATGCTTCCAACGGGCGTGTCGGGGTGTTCAACCAGATATCAACGCCGGTAACCAAACGCTTGGCAACAATCATGTTATAGTCTTCCAAGAAGATAATCTTGCCGAGGAACTGCGGCATGCGTGAAATTTCCATGATGCGTTTGATCAAACCTTGACCTGCACCATCAGCGGGGTGAGCTTTACCCGAGAATACAAATTGTACGGGGAATTGCTCGTTGTTTACAATCTTCGACAAACGGTCGAGGTCGGTGAAGAGCAGGTGTGCACGCTTGTAGGTTGCAAAACGGCGGGCAAAACCGATGATAAGGGCATTGGGGTTGATTTTGTCAACGATGTTCATTACGGCAGAGGGGTCTCCTTGGTTGGCGAGCCACTTAGCCTTGAAGTCGCGTTTAACAAAGTTGATAAACTTGTTTTTGAGGCGGCAACGCATGTTCCAAATCTCTTCATCTTTAACCTTGAAGATGCCTTGCCAATTCTCGGGCTTGTCAGCGTGTTCAAACACTTGCGGGCCAAGTTTTTCAGCGTAGAATTCTTTCCATTCCGATGCAGCCCATGTGGGCATGTGAACACCGTTGGTAACATAGCCAACGTGGCTTTCTTGCCAATCGTAGCCTTTCCAAATGCCTGAGAACATTTTCTTTGATACTTCACCGTGGAGCCAGCTAACTCCGTTGGCCTCCTGGCAGGTGTTCAAAGCAAATACACTCATTGAGAAGCGTTCGTTGGTGTTGGGATTCTCGCGACCCATGTTCATTAGGTCGTTCCATGAAATGCCCAATTTACCGGGGAATTCGCCCATATATTTGCCAAACAGGCCTTCGTCGAAGTAGTCGTGACCTGCAGGTACGGGGGTGTGTACTGTGTACAAGCTTGAAGCTCTTACGAGTTCCAATGCTACGTTGAAGTCGAGATGCTGATCTTGCACGTAGTCAACCAAGCGTTGCAGGTTGAGAAGTGCAGCGTGACCTTCGTTGCAGTGGTAGAGTTCGGTTTTGATGCCGAGCTTTTTCAACATCAGAATACCGCCGATACCGAGGAGGTATTCCTGCTTAATGCGGTTTTCCCAGTCACCGCCATAGAGTTGGTGGGTGATTACGCGGTCAAACTCTGAGTTCATGTCGAAATCGGTGTCCATGAGATAGAGTTTCATGCGGCCTACGTTGACTCTCCAAACATGGCTGTAGATGATGCGGCCGGGATAAGGCACCTCAACAATCATCGGGTGGCCTTCTTCATCCATAACCTGCTCAATGGGAAGCTGGTTGAAGTTCTGTGGCTCGTAGTTGGCAATCTGTTGACCGTCAACGCTGAGCGACTGTGTGAAATATCCGAAGCGATAGAGGAAACCAACAGCAGTCATGGGGACGCGGCTGTCGGAAGCCTCTTTAATGTAGTCGCCGGCAAGCACGCCAAGGCCACCGGAGTAGATTTTCAAGGCATTGCAGAGACCATATTCCATAGAGAAATATGAGATTGACGGAAGGTCGCTACGCATCGGCTTGGCCATGTATTCTTTAAATTTGGCGTAAACATGGTCGAGACGACTCATCATATCGTTGTCAGCGATAACTTCATCCAATCGTTCTGCAGAGAGTTGCTGGAGCACGATTACAGGATTTTCACCTGTTGAACGCCATAAGTCCGGACTGAGGTCGCGGAATAAGGCTTTACATTCACTATTCCATACCCACCATAGGTTCTTAGCCAGCTCTTCGAGATGTTTGAGCTGTGCCGGCAGGTCTGATTTCACCGTCATGTCGCGCCATGTGGGCACGTTGGTGTTGCTAACTTGAAGTTTCATAATTTAGCTTTATGGGATAATATGATTTTTTATATTCGGGTTAAATGTTTCT
>CAZDIC010000019.1:0-2212 GCA_964505395.1 uncultured Alistipes sp.
AGACCTAATAAGTATGTGATAGTAAAAAATAATCGCAAAATTATGTTTAAAAGCATCTACCTTCTCAACAGGCACATACCCTCAGTCATTATAGTTTATAAGCGAATTAGAAAATTATAACTTAATTTTGTCGTAATTTTGTAATTCCTTAAGACTACAACTTCCTTTTGCACCGAAAGTTACACAATCTTAACGAAAAAAACAATACTTGTTGCAAAAATATCTACAAATGCCGGGGCCATAATAGCCCCCCCACAATGGCTCGCCTCTTTCCCATGGTCCCGTTATCCAATCCTATTATCTTGTCCCATCCAATTATCTTATTCTATTCTATTATCCTTATATAAGTCGGTTGTCGTTGTCCGGCCGGCTATTCTTCTATGAGCCAACGGTCGATGTTGCGAGTGGCGGAGGAGAAGTTTACGCCCACTTTCACGAGTTTGCGGTTATCAACCGCAAACGGCAATGTGTAGTGCTTATTGTTGATTTGTTGCATAGCTTCGTCAGCCGTACCATCGAGCTTAAACTCCATAACATATGTGTAGTCGGCTGTTTGCAGCAGTAGGTCAATTCGCCCTTCTGAAGTGTGATATTCAGCTTTTACATAAAAGCCCATAAGTTTGGCAACAATGAAAAGCACATTCTGATAGTGGTTCTCAAGGTCTTTAACCAATTCGTAGGGCGTGTCGGCAAACAGTGATGACAAGCGTTTCATGAACGCATCTACCTTGCCGGCTTTTATATCTTCCACGAAGTTGGCAATGCAGAACGCTGTTTGACTTTCGCTAATTGCTGCATAGTTTGGCAACAGGTAGTTGAAGAAGCCATCCTCAACCTCTTTGTTTGGTATGCCAAGTTGATAAAGTTTATAGGTGGGGTTGTAGCCTACAATTGTAAGGTATCCGCTTTGGTAGATTACCGGAATGGGGTCGGACGATTGTGACTCGATGCCTTTGAAGACATTATCCGACACTTGTGCCGTGGCTATGGCTTCAAGGTTGCAGTGGTTTTTTTTAAGTAAGTGTACAAGATATGATGGTGTGCCTGTCTCAAACCAATAGTTGTTGAATTCATTGCTTTGGAAGGTACACAATAGACTGAAGGGGTTGTAGACGCCTACAGAATTATAGCGGAAGTGGTAACCGTCGTAGCGCGTGCGTAGTTCTTCTCGCACTTCATCGTAGGTTTGACCGAGCGTGTCGGCCAGGCGCTGTACATACGGCACAAGCACTGTGTCGATCTCTTCATCGGTAATGCCACAGATTGAGGTGTAGGCTCTGTCCATCGAGATGTCGTACAAGTTATTCAGGTCGCTGAACACGCTCACCTTGCTAAATTTGGTGACACCTGTCAGAAATGCGAATTTGATGCATCGGTCCATGCTCTTAAGAGCGCCATAGAACCCTTTTAATATTGAGCGGTATGTCTCTTGCAACTCATCGTTGTGAAGTGCCTGAAGCATCGGCTTGTCGTATTCGTCAACGAGTATCACCACACGTTGCCCTGTTTTCTCGCAAGCACGACGAATTACACCTTCAAATCGAGTCCCTAACGATTTTTCCGAGTCATTCTTTCCATAGATTCCTTCCCACAGGTCGAGTGTTACATTAAGTTTGTTGTTAAGAGCCTCGGCATCGGTATAGTTTTCTGTATTCAAATCGAGATGCAGCACCGGATATTCAATCCAATTCTTTTCCAAATTCTCAATAGCGAGGCCTTTAAAAAGTTCCTTTTTGCCCGAGAAATAGGCATGAAGTGTTGACAGGAGCATGCTTTTGCCAAATCGGCGAGGGCGCGACAGAAAGTAATATTTACTTGATGAGGCCAACTGATATACCAGCGCAGTCTTATCAACGTAAAGATATCCATCATTACGCAAATGTTCAAAGTCTTGTAAGCCAATCGGCAGACGTTTTAATGTTTCCATGTCAACATATTAAATGGTTAATGCAAAGGTGATGAAACTTTCTCAAAATTCAAAATTTAGCACATGTAATTTCCGTTTTTTGCTAATGGATTTGTTGATATATCAATGAAGTGCCTCCGATTTGGGGGCTCGGGCCGGCGGTTTGCGGTTATGCTGATGGAAGAAGGTGGTCGAGGGTGAGGAGAAGATGGCAGAGGGCGATGCCCATGTCGAGATGGGAATATTGGTTTGCGGTGGCGCAGGTGAGTGTGATGGTGAGGCCGTCGGTTACAGCTATCTTGATGG
>CAZDIC010000019.1:2312-17073 GCA_964505395.1 uncultured Alistipes sp.
GCGGTGGCGCAGGTGAGTGTGATGGTGAGGCCGTCGGTTACAGCTATCTTGATGGATCCGGAACGGTCAAGTGTCACCGCTTCAAAAATCGACGAAATCGTGTGTGTAGCGGCTGAATTAGTTTCTGTGGTGGTCGAATCAGTTTCTTTGGCGGTTGAATCAGTCTCTGTGGGGGTTGAGTACGCCGCTGTAGGAGGAGCTGCAGTTGTGACGGTGGCTCGCCAAGGCTGACTGTTGCGAGAGGAGGGGGCAAGACGTACCATCTCTAACGCGATTTTTACTGCGCTGATGGCGTCAATGTCGTTTTTTGAGATGCTAATGTCGGTTGTGTCAGCTGTAGCGAGGGCGAGTTCTTGCTCGGTCGGGGGTTCAATTCCGATGAATAGGTCGGTGAACTTTCGTCGGTTGTTGGCGTTGGCCACACGGCGCATGAAACGCTCGGCAAAACGTGTCTTGGGGGTGGCATGACCCAGGGGCGAGATGATGCCAACTGTCAGCTGTTCGCTATTATTAATAAGGTGTAGGCGTTGCAGTTCGGCGAGGTAGGCGCGTTGGAAGTTTGAGCGCCCGAATGTGCCGCCGATCCAGCAGGAGCCGAGGGCGCGCTTGGCGCAGTTGAGTATGAATTGTTCGAAACGATATCCGGCGAGGAGCATAGCCTCGGGTGTGGGCTCATAGGCCATTATGGCAAAGGTGCGGGCGCCGCTGATAACGCCGTAGGTGCCGAGGGCTCCGTTTTCGGTCTGCTTGTCGGCAATGACGATGCGTGGTGGGGTAACATTGCGCAGGCACCCCGGCACGGTGCTGTCGATTGCACTGAGTTGGTTACATTCATGGCGCAGTTGTGTGAGTGTGGCTTCGTCGAGACGAAGTCCGTTGAAGGTTCTTACCGATTTGCGTGATTTAATGGTGGTGAGCAGGTTCATGGCCGATGTTCTGATGGTGGTGGTTTGTTCTGATGGTGGTTTATAATAATCCCACCCCTGCGACACGGGTCGCTGAGGGGTGGGATTCTGTTATGGTTGTGTTACCTTGGCAGGCGATTAGAGTGTGTCGATGTATTGTTTCAACTCTTCGCTCGGGTCGATTTCGTAGAACTTCAAGAAGTAGTCCTTAGCGGTTGCGTTGTCGCCGTGAGTGCGATAGTAGTTGCCGAGGCGGGTGTAGATGCTCTTGTAGATGCTCTTACGTTTCTCCAAGTTTGATGGGTCGGAATTGAGGACTTCAAGAGTTGCTTTGTCGGCAGCAATTACATCGTCGGTTACTTCACCGAGGGCAGCCACGCGAAGAATGTCGCTCTTGGTGTTGAGTACCAAGGGGTTGTCGGGCACGCGCTCAATAACCTGGTTGATGGTTTTGAGGGCCTTGTCGGCAGCTGTTTTGGTGGCTTCGGTATCGGTCTCCATATAAGAGATGGCGAGGTTCTGGTAGCGACGGGCCAATTGCAACATGTCGTTGGGGTTGGCATCTGCGCCTTCGCTTTCGATGAACTTGGCCATGGTGTCGGCAGCTTTGTCATACATCTTGGCGGTGCTGTAAGCGCCACTGAGTTCTTTCAGCAAAGAGGTTTTCTCGGGTGAGAGGGCAACTGCTTTCTCGTAGTAGGTTACACCGAGAGTGTCCTGACCCAAGTCTTGCAAAAGTTCGCCATATTG
This sequence comes from uncultured Alistipes sp., assembly GCA_964505395.1. Classification (GTDB taxonomy): domain Bacteria; phylum Bacteroidota; class Bacteroidia; order Bacteroidales; family Muribaculaceae; genus UBA7173. The sequence continues at coordinate 3,968 of CAZDIC010000019.1, forward strand.
GATGCAGTCCTGTGAGTTTACATCAGCTTTGGGGTTGTTGAAGAGCTTTTCAGCAGAGGCCTTGGCTGCTTCGTTTTCACCGAGGGCTTTCTTGTTGTAGAACTGCAAGCGCTGCATGTAGAAGTTGGTGGGGTCTTCGGCCAAAAGTTCCGAAGCCATGTCGTAGCTTTCGTTGTAGCGTTTTGCGAAGAACAGCAGACCAACAAGACGCTGTTTGTCTTTCTTGAAGCTGTTGGGGTTCTGGATGTACTTCTCATACTGCTGAGCGGCACGTGTGAGTTGGTTGTCATCGTAGTATTTCTCGGCGAGTTCGCGCTGAGCCAAAGCTGAGTTGGGCTGTGCGTTGAGGAGCTCTTGGAGTTTGTCGATGGCATATTGGGGGTTAACGTGGAAGTAGGTGCGAGCATACTTCACGTAAGCTTCGGGGTGCTCGAGGTTGGTGTCGAACTGTGCTGCCATTTCATAGAAACCGGCGGCGTCGCCAACGTTGGTTTTAGCTACGCGGTCACCTTCGAGGATGAAGGGTGCCGGAGCATTTTTCACTGCCTTCTTGGCATCGGTAAGTGCCTTGTCGATTTCAGTGTTATATTTCACGGGGTCGGCCACGAAGTAAGCACGAGCAATCTCGGTGAGAAGGTCGGCATCCTTTTTGGCACGGCTCTTGGCATCTTTAAAGTAGCTTGCTGCCGATGAGGCGTTGCCATTGGCAAGCGCGAGTGAACCGAGGCCTACATAGTTGTAGCCGTTGTCGACATTGAGTGAGATGCCTTTTTCAAAGTTGGCTTTCGCGGTGGCTTTGTCGCCGTTTTGCAAGGCAATTTGACCAAGGTAATAGTAAGCTGTTGCTTGATCGGTGGCTGCGTCGTTAAGGGTGTTGTTAAGGATAATCGACGCTTCTTCAGGCTGGTCAGCGCGATAATATTCCACGCCGTCCTTAAAGCCCTGTTGTGCCGACAGGCTGAGAGCGCTGCCTAAAAGCACTGAGCAAAGAAGATATTTAACTTTCATGTTGTTAAACTGGTTTATAGCGTTATTATTATTGTTTTCTATTACACGGGTAGATTCTCTGTTTTCCGCGCGTGGTTACTCAACCGAGACCATGCGGTGGTGAACTGTGGCGGGGAGCACTCCGGTCGACATCATCAGCTTCTGACCGCGGAACGAGGTCACGAAGGCGAAGACGCCATTGGCGAGCGATCCGGCAGCGCCGGTGTTAATCATATAAATCGAGCGGAACAGCGGGTAGCTGCCGTCGAAGATATATGCTTGGTAGGGCTTGTAGGCCACCAACGAATTGTTGCGACGCACACCGAGCACTTTCACATCTTTCACAAACGATGTGGCTGTGGTGTCGTCAACCTCCAGGTTCTTCACACGTTCCTCGGCTGTGAGGTCGGCACTTTTCAAGTCGGCTGAAATCCAACTTACCCCCACAAGGCCTATGGCGTTCTTGCGCTCTTTCACTGCGTCAAACACGCCGGTCATGCTCTCGGCCGAATAGACGTTTGAGGCATATTTAGCACCGTTGAGCACGCTGTCGGTGACATATTTAGCAACCGATGAACCGCTGTGGTCAAATACAACCTGGATTTTGCCCAACTTCGAGGGGTAAACATCGCTCCAATCGGTGATTTTGCCGGTGAGAATCTCTTGAAGGTCTTGCACCGAGAGGTTCTCCACAGGGTTGTCGGGGTTGACTATAATCGCCACAGCATCCACTGCAATCTTCTTGCTCTTGGCAACACGTTTTTTGCCGCGCAGATATTTAACCTGGTCGGTCGACAGTTCGTGAGAGGTAACCGCCAATCGGGCCGAGCCGAAGAGCAGCGAGTCGATACATGCTTTTTCGTCGATATAGTAGGGGAGCACTGCTGCGTTGGGGTAAACATACTCAAACACCTCAATCTCCTGTTGCATGACGTTTTCAAATGAGGCATCGCATGCCATGACCACTGTGCCCGAGGTGGATGTGTTGCCTTGGGGCGCTTGACGCTTGCCGGTGCCTTTGCAGGCGGGGAGCATCATGGCGAGGGCCAGAAGCGATATTAATGGAGCCTTTTTCATTGCCGGTCTGTTCAATTAAAAACCTTTCAGTTAGCAAAGATAATCAATGTTAATTTAACATTCCCTTTTGTGAATGAGAAATTTGTGGCTTTTGAGGCTTAAAAATTGTCAAATTCCACGATATTTCTCCAAAACGTGGATGTCTCACGGGTTAAATGGCGCTGTCGATACCCTTGATTTGACGTATTGCGCGCCAAATGCCGTAGATAACAAACAGTATGCCACCGCCTATGCGTAGCCAAGTGTATGATTCTCCCCACTTGAAGAAGTTGATTAGCAGCAGTATGCCCATGCCGACATACACAATTATCATTATTATCCCAAACACGAGTCGCATGGTTGAGGGTATCATGCTTTCGCGCTGATCGTCGTCGTATTGTGCCATGATTGTTAGGTTTATTATCGTTGGTTTTATGCCGGTTGGTGCCTGTTGTGGCGCTCTTGGCTAATTTCACGATAAAATTACAAAAAGTTATTTATAATAGCAACACACATGAGCCACTATTAATAACACATATTATAATACGTGTTAGTACCTCTGTGTTAAACACTCTTGCGGGGTGCCTTCACTGCGGGCGTTAAGCACACACTTTACAATATAACAACACACGCTTATCCGTGGGTGTTTTCCCATTGGATAAGCGTGTGGTTTGGTTGGTTCCGTTTATTCAGCTGCTTTCGCGGCTTGTGCGCGACGAATGCTGTCGACTTTCATCGGGATGTGGTTGAGGTTGTGGCTATCCTTGGGGCGTCGTTGGAGTGCGGCCTCAGCGCTGTCGGGGCAACATTCGCCTTTGAATTGTCCGTTAAATCGGGGCATGCTGTCACCTTCGAAGCGAGGTCCACGGGGCGGACGGGGCCCGTGGTGGCGACCACCGCGGATGCTGTCACCCTCAAAGCGGGGGCCTCTATCGCCTTTGAAGCGGTGGCCACGAGGACCATCGGGACGTTCCCCCCTCAAACTGTCACCCTCAAAGCGAGGGCCACGCGGTCCACCATCGCCATCAAAGCGAGGTCCATCAGGAAAGTCGCCTCTCAAGCTGTCGCCATCGAAACGAGGACCACGGGGTGGACGGGGCATTCCCTCTCTAAGGCTGTCGCCTTTGCAGCATTTGCCTTCTTTATTTTTGCAACACTTGTCAGACTTTTTCTCTTTGCAGCACGATTTGCTGTTGTCGGTGGTGGTAGTCTGTTCGGTGGTTGTTTGTTCGGTTGTTTTCTTTTTCCCCATTGAAGTGGTGGTAGCGGCAACACTGAATGCGATAAGTGCTACCAATGCAATGGCCACAGTTGTGAATTTCTTTCTCATTGTCTTATTATTTTAATCTGTATTTACGTTTCGCAGCCGTTTAACTTAAACGGTTTGATAATAAGACAAACGAACGGATAGAAAGTTAAATCTCTAACTTTAGATATAACTTTATTTAATGATTGTGTAAGATGCGTTAACGCATGCCCGGACGCTTAGTGAAGGTGGAAGCGGCGAGCGGCATCAATGCGTAACAAAATGAATAACAGGATGGTAAATCCCCATAGTGAGGAGCCTCCATAGCTAAAGAACGGGAGCGGAATGCCTATGACAGGGCATAGGCCGATAACCATGCCGATGTTGATGCAGAAGTGGAAGATGAAATATGATGCCACACAGTAGGCATAAACACGCCCGAACACCGTTGGCTGTCGTTCGGCCAACGAGATGATGCGCAATATAAGGGTTAGAAACAGAATTATCACAGCCGTTGTGCCAAGGAAGCCTTCCTCCTCGCCGATGGTGCAGAAAATAAAGTCGGTGTGTTGCTCAGGCACATATTTCAATTTGGTTTGGGTGCCTTTGATGAAGCCTTTGCCGGTGAAGCCTCCCGAGCCGATGGCGATTTTTGATTGGTTCACGTTGTAGCCATCGCCACGCGGGTCATCTTCAATGCCGAGTGCCACGTTGATACGTTTCTGTTGGTGTGGCATCATGTTTGAGAACACTAAGTTGACCGAGAACATGAAGCCGACCGAGAGCGCCACGGTGAGCACGGTGAGCATAAGTTTTTGCGCCTTGATTCGCAGCATTTCAAAGAGGCAGTATATAAGGGCACCGCCAATGACAATGCCGAAGAAGATGTAGCCCGGCAGGTTGACATCCCAAATGCTCAGTATTGCCTCAATTACGGCAGTACCGACAAACCACAAGAACACGTTGCGCGACACTTCAAAGCGGCGCACATACAGTGCCAACATGCCCACAAGTAGCAGCATGGTCATGGTTAACACCGCAAATTCACCGGTGGGAATGCCGATAATCATCGAGGTGGTGTATTTGATAGTCACCACGAAGATAACCACGGCCCAAAGCGCGGCAAACAGTATCAAACCGCTCATTCCTTCGCGATAGAGCACGAAAAACAGCGAGAGGTAAACCAGTGACGATCCGGTCTCCTTTTGCGCTAAAATCAGGATGATAGGCGTGAAAATTATAAGCAGGGCCTTGAAGTAGTTGCGCGGTGTGGCGTTGAGGTTGAAGTTGTAGGTGGTGAACAGTTTTGCCAACGCTAATGCAGTGGCAAACTTTGCAAATTCAGCCGGTTGCAAACTCATAGGGCCGAACACTAACCATGAGCGTGACCCCTTGATGTCGGGCGCTACGAAGATGGTGACCACCAATAGCATAAGTAGGGCCAGATAGATGGGGTAGGCATAGGTCTCAAATATGCGGGAGTCGGTAATCAAAATCACCAAGCCGATTACTAACGATAGTCCGATCCAGGTGACCTGTTTGCCCGAGAATTCACCGAACGAGAAGATGTTGGCGTGGTCGAAATCGTAGCTTGCAGCATAAATCGACGCCACTCCGGCCGACACCAACAGCAGGTATAACACCACAGTGAACCAATCGATGTAACGAAGCACCGATTCGCTGTTGGTTGTGGTTCTGCGTTGATTCTTACGCCATGTGCGCGATGAGCCGGCTAATTCCATTTCTTGAGAGTTTATATATTGTGCAACGGTTAATGCTTCTTCACGCCACTGTAGAGAATGGTGTTGGAGTTGAGCATCCGTTCTTCGAGATATTTACGTGAGGGTGCAATTTCGCCCTTGAGATATTTTTCGATGATAAGACTGCCGATAGGCACACCGAAGGTGGCACCAAAGCCGGCATTTTCCACGTAGACACACACGGCAATCTTCGGATTGTTGTAGGGGGCAAAGCCCATGAAGGCCGAGTGATCGCGTCCGTGAGGGTTCTGAGCTGTACCGGTTTTACCGCACACTTCAATGTCGGGGAGGTTGGCTAATCGGCATGTACCGCCCAACACAGCCATGCGCATACCCTCTGCAACGTCGTTGAAATATTGCGAGTGAATCGTGGGGTAGCGGCGAGTGCGATATTGTGCATCAATCACGGTGTCCTGAATCTCCTTCACAACGTGAGGTGTGATGAACCATCCGCGGTTGGCGATAGTGCTGCAGAGGTTGGCAATTTGCAGCGGTGTGGCCAAAATTTCGCCCTGACCAATCGAGACTGATATGATGGTGTTGGCGCTCCAATGGTTTTCGCCGTAAATCTTGTTGTAGAATTTAGTGTTGGGGATGAAGCCACGTCCTTCGGCCGGTAGGTCAATGCCGAGCGGGTATCCGTAACCAAGCGACACGAGGTGGTTTTTCCACACTTCGAACGCTTTACCGGGATTGCCATATTTTGCGCGTTTGTCAATCATCGCCTTGAAGCCCCAACAGAAGTAGGCGTTACATGAGGTTTGCAGGGCAGGCTTGAGCTGAATCGGTGAACCGTGGCCGTGACAACCCACTTTCAAACGGCCGTTGATGTAGCCGTGATAACAGGGGAACGGTGTGCCAAGGGTTACGATGCCCTCTTCCAGAAAAATGAGGCCCTGCGATGGCTTGAAGGTCGAGCCGGGAGGATATGCGCCCATCAGAGCTCGGTCAAACAGCGGTTTATATGGGTCGTTGACCAGTTGGCGGTAATTCTTACCACGTTCTCGGCCAATGAGTTTGCGAGGGGAGTAGGTCGGGCTCGACACCATTGCCAAAATCTCACCGGTAGATGGCTCAATGGCCACTACGGCACCGATTTTGTTTACCATCAGGCTTTCGGCATACTCTTGCAGGCGGATGTCAAGGCTCAGCTTCAGGTCTTTGCCCGATATTGGAGCAATGTCGTGGGCGCCATCTTCAAAGCGTCCTCTGATGCGTCCGCTTGCGTCGCGAATCAGAATTTCCTTGCCTTTCACTCCGCGCAGGAATCGGTCAAAGCTCTTCTCAATGCCAAGGTCGCCACAATAGTCGCCCGGTCGGTAGTAGTCGTCGCGCTCGATATCGGCCTCCGACACTTCGCGTATATTGCCAAGCACATTGGCCGCAGCGTCGTAGGCATATTCGCGCAAGATGCGCTTCTGAATGAAGAATCCCGGGTAGCGATACAGCTTTTCTTGTAGTTTGCCGTAATCCTTTGCCGAAAGGTGAGTGATGAGTGGTTGTGATGTGTATGACGAGTAGTTGGGCGATTTCTTCATCGCAGCTATGCGTGCATCAAACTCTTCGGGTGTGATTGACAGTGTGCGACAAAAGTCGAGCGTATCGAAATCGTGCACATCGCGAGGTATCATCATCACGTCGTAGGCAGGCTGGTTATAAACCACAAGTGAGTCGTTGCGGTCGTAAATCATGCCACGCGACGGGTAAACGGTTTTACGCAGAAATGCGTTGTTGTCGGCGTAGTCTTTGTATTTGTCGTCGAAGATTTGCAGTGTCATCAAGCGACAAATGTAGATGATGGCAATAACGACTATAAAGCCTCCGATAACATATTTTCGGTTTTCGAGTTGATAGTTTTTTCGCATGGCCATCTTTAACGTCGTGAGGTGGAGAATCCTTCGAATGCGAGAATGATGACAAATGTCAGTATTGAGGAGCTTACAATGCGCAGAATCATTGTTGCAATGTCGAAGAATGTAAAGGCCTCAATTAAGAAGAAGAGCAGGCAGTAGATGGCAACGAGGGTGCCGGCATATTTCATGTAGACTGCCAGTCCGAGAGAATGTACCGAAGGCTCCGGGTTCGACAGGTCGTCCTGTCGCGGGAAGTAAAGGTGGAGCACCGGGATGCGTAATACAGCCAGTATGAGACACGACAAGGCGTTCATTCCTTGCGTGTTTGAGAACATATCAATTATCACACCCAACACAAATGCCAGGGTCATGACCCAGTTAATGCCTAATGTTACCGGCAATTTAATAAGGAAGTAGATAAACACCAACGGTATGGCCACGTTGAACAAGCAGATGTGGTTGAAGACCACAACCTGTGCCAGCACTAACAGCAAAAATATCAATGTGTATCTGATGATTTCTTTTGTCATATCTATGGCGTTGTTCGGGTTGGTAGTGTTGGGTTAAACGGGTGTGGATTCGCGACAGTGTTACTCGTTGGCCTCGGTGTCTTGTTCGGCCGCTTTAATGTCGATTATGTCGCGGTTAGAGATGATTTTTACGGTTGAGAGGGTGGTGAAGTCGGTCAGCAATTTGATGCGAAGGGTGTGGAAGTTGTCGTCGTCACCGCGAGTGGTGCCGATGATGGTCCCAACGGGGATTCCTTCGGGGAACATAGCTGAGTAGCCCGAGGTGATAATGGTGTCGCCACGTTTGAACTTCACCTGCTTTGGCAATTCCTCAAGGATGGCTTCGGTGGGCTTTTTGCCGTCCCAGACCAGCGAGCCGAATGCGTCGTTGCTGCGCAACTTACACGATAGGCGGAAGTTGGGGTTGAGCAGCGAGATGATGCGTGCGTGGTGCTCCGACACAACATTGGTCACGCCAACCACACCGTTTTGGTCCATCACACCCATCTCGGGTTCAATGCCGTCGGCACGGCCCTTATCGATGGTGATGAAGTTGTAGGGGCGTATCACGCTGTTGTTGATAACCGATGCAATAACAAAGTCGAAGTGCCTGATTGAATCAATGCGGTGCAGTGAGTCTTGCAGGAGGCTTTGCGAAAGCAGTCGTGTTTGTTGGCGCAATGCAATAACTTCCGATTCCAATGCCGCATTACGGCGCTGGAGGTCGTTGTTGATATCGCGAAGGTTGATGTAGCCGGTGATATTGCTCGACACATCGTAGATGCTTGCTGCCACAGCGTTGGCTGAGGTGAGATAAACGTGGTGTTGATATGGATTCTTCTTGAAGAGAAGAAAACAACTCAACACCGCATATATCGCAAACACGAACCATGCGCTGTAACGTAAAAAGAAGTTGAGCAGATTGCGCACTGTCGGTTATCGTTTTGTTGTCGCTTGATAGCTGAGGGGCTATGCTTTTGACCGGGGATTATCGAATCAAGAATGAGAAGTTGTCGATGTTCTTAAGAGCAACACCGGTACCCTTTGCTACGCAGAGCAACGGATCTTCAGCCACGTGGAACTGAATGCCGATTTTGTCGGTGAGACGTTTGTCGAGACCGCGCAACAGGGCGCCACCACCGGCCAACCAAATACCGTTGCGCACGATATCCGAGTAGAGCTCGGGAGGGGTTTGCTCCAATGCTGCCAGAACGGCTGTTTCAATCTTGGTAACCGATTTCTCAATGCAGTGAGAGATTTCTTGATATGACACGGGAATCTCCATGGGGAGCGCGTTCATCAAGTTGGGGCCGTGAACAATGTAGTCCTCGGGCGGATTTTCCAACTCGGTGAGGGCTGAACCAACGTTCATTTTAATTTGCTCGGCTGTGCGTTCGCCAACTCTTACGTTGTGGGCACGGCGCATGTGGCCTTGAATATCCTCAGTGAGGTCGTCGCCGGCAATCTGGATGCTCTGGTTGCTTACGATGCCACCGAGTGAGATAACGGCGATTTCGGTTGTACCGCCACCTATGTCGACAATCATGTTACCTTCAGGGGCTTCAACATCGAGGCCGATACCGAGGGCTGCTGCCATAGGCTCGTAAATCATGTAAACGTCACGGCCACCGGCGTGTTCCGATGAGTCGCGCACGGCACGAATCTCAACGCCTGTTGAGCCTGAGGGAATACCTACCACCATGCGCAACGACGGTGAGAACCAATTGCTCTTTGAGCTGGCTTTTTTGATGAGGCCGCGGATCATAAGTTCTGCGGCATTGAAGTCGGCAATCACACCTTGACGCAGCGGGCGCACAGTGCGAATTTGCTCGTTCTCACGACCAAGCATTAACTGCGCTTCCTTACCAACGGCGATGAGTTTGTCGGTGCGACGGTCAAGGGCAACAATTGAAGGCTCGTCAATAACGATTTTATCGTTGTGAATTATGACGGTGTTGGCAGTGCCAAGGTCAATGGCTATTTCTTTTGTCAGAGAGAATAGTTTCATTGTTTCAATTTAGCTGTAAAAGGGGGCTACACTGTGCCTCGGGGGATTGTAAAATTCGGTTGGTTTATTATTAGTCAATCGCCCGAAATCGGGCGATTGACATGGGATAATCTTAGTGTTTGAAGTGACGGAATCCGGTCATCACCATTGCAATGTTGTGCTCGTCGCAGTATTGAATGGAGTCGTTGTCGCGGATAGAACCGCCGGGCTGAATCACTGCATCCACTCCGGCTTTGTGTGCAATCTCCACGCAGTCGGCGAAGGGGAAGAATGCATCCGATGCCATAACGGCACCGTTGAGGTCGAAGTTAAATGAGTGAGCTTTGTCGATAGCTTGGCGCAGTGAGTCAACACGCGAGGTTTGACCAACACCGGCAGCGCAAAGCTGTTTGTTCTTAGCCAGCACAATGGCGTTGCTCTTGCAATGTTTCACAAGCTTGTTGGCAAACAGGAGATCGTCAACACGGTTGGCAGGCACTGCAGTGGTGGTTACCAAACGGAGGTCGTCGGGAGTTTCCTGCTTGAGGTCTCGTTCTTGAACGAGTGCCCCGTTGAGAGCCGAACGGAACTGTTTTGTGGTTGAAAGCGGTGCTTTCTGAATCAAAATAATTCGGTTCTTCTTCTGTTCCAAGATCGCAAGGGCATCGGCGGTGTAGGCCGGAGCGATAATAACCTCAAAGAAGATTTTATTAATCTCTTCTGCTGTAGCAGCATCGATTTCGCGGTTGCAGATAAGAACGCCGCCAAAGGCTGAAACCGGGTCACCGGCCAAGGCGTCTTTCCATGCTTCCAACACGGTCGGGCGAGAGGCTACGCCACAAGCGTTGTTGTGTTTGAGGATTGCAAAAGTGGGTTCGTCAAATTCAGCCATGAGCGACACGGCTGCGTCAATGTCGAGCAAGTTGTTGTAAGAGATTTCTTTACCGTGAAGTTGCTCAAACATTTTATCAAGTTCACCGAAGAAGTAGCCTTTCTGGTGCGGGTTTTCACCGTAACGCATGGCCTTTTCTCCGTTGATGGCAATTCTGAGTGCTGATGGGGTTTCACCGCCATCGAAGTAGTTGAAGATAGCACTGTCGTAGTGAGACGATTCAGCGAAAGCTTCCTTTGCAAACCATTTGCGTTGTGCAAGAGTGGTTTTTGCTCCGTTTTCGGCAAGAATCTGACGAAGTGGCTCATATTGGGCTTTTGAGGGCACAATGACAACGTCGTTGAAGTTCTTTGCAGCTGCGCGAATCAGTGAGATGCCGCCTATGTCGATTTTCTCAATGATGTCGGCTTCGGATGCGCCCGAAGCGACTGTGGCTTCGAAGGGATAAAGGTCAACAATCACCAAATCGATTTGAGGAATGGCATATTTTGCAGACTCTTCTTGGTCGGTTGCGTTGTCGCGACGGCTTAGGATGCCGCCAAAAACTTTGGGGTGCAGTGTCTTTACGCGTCCACCAAGGATTGAAGGGTATGTGGTCAAGTCTTCAACAGCTTCGCAGGGGTAACCTTCTGATTCAATGAAGCTTCGGGTGCCACCTGTTGAAAGAAATTTCACACCGTTGTCGTGCAGTAGTCGAAGAATCTCGTCCAATCCGTCTTTGTGGAATACCGAGATAAGCGCGGTTTTGATATCCTTAATGTCTGTCATCCGTGAAAATATATTATGTTTGGATTTTCAAGGTGCAAATTTACGCAAAATTGCGTACACTCCCACTATATAAGGGGAAAATATCTGTGAAAAATTCATGCCAAAATTTCATGTGCAGACTCAATGCAAATTTCATGCTGCTTTCCGGGCTTCGTTACTTGGACTACGTCAAATTGCTTTCGGAAATGATAATCTGTTTGTATAATTTAACTCAATAATATTGTAGTATAACTTTGTGTGCGCTAATTTTGTGTATAAATCTAAATAATATGGTTTTTAGCACGAAAAAGATATTTTTGGCGCTTGCCTGTGTGGTTGCCATGATTGCCGAGCAAAGCTGTAGCAATAAAAACAAAATTGCCAATACGGAAATAGATGAGGTGCAATTGGAATTTACGCAAATGGAGACCGATGCGTCGATAGGGTATCCACTGGAGCTGTTTAATCAAAATGATACGTTGTATCTCAATGATGCTCACGGTGATACAATCGTCACGCGTATCAATGCTTTAAACGGAAAGACAATTGACAAGTTCGCCACGGTAGGGAATGGCCCCGGCGAGGTTCTTAGGCCGATAGATCTCCGTCCTACGCACGATTCGATTTACGTATTGTCGCGTCCGAATCAAGCATTGTTTTCCGCTAACAAATCCACTCCGGTTTCGCTCAAAAAACGCGTGCAAATGCCTGGGACGATTTCGAGACTGTTTTTCTTGAATGACGGTAATGCCATTGCGTCAGTTATGTCGTTTGCAGGAACTCCTGATGAGTTTAAGAATGCACGATACATCTTGTTTGACAAGGATATGAGGTTGAAATACGCCTTCGGTTCCTTCCCCAAGCTAACCGATAAGGAACAATCACTTAATTCTGAAGCTCTTTCGTTCCTTCATCAAACAGACTGTGTTGTTTGCCCTGACTCCGACACATTTATTGCTCTAACCCAATATGGAATGAGCGTATATTCAAAAAGTAAGTCGGGAAAATATGAGCTGAAGTTTGATAAGGCGCTAATAAAATACGACTTTACGGTTTTGGCGGGCAATGATTATGTTTCCACCGGAGTTCAGACTATACCTGAGCAGAGTGAAGGTGGTATTGTTCATGCAACTATGTTTGGTGACAATATTCTTTTGGCTCAATTTATTGACAGCTCTTCCGACAATATGAACGTGTATTTTCGCATAATCAATCAAAATGGCGAAACGGTGAAAATCATGCGACCAACCATCGACGTTATGGCCCCATTCGTGCTTACGTCACGCAATGAGATAATCGCCTTTCATGAAGATGAGTCCGGCGTTTCCATGATTAAATCAGTACCAATCGCGTCTAAGTAAATCCGGATTTAATGCTTGTTGCCAGGCGGTTGGACTTGTTTTGAGCAATAATCGCGATTGTGCACCTGCGTTGGCAAAAGTGGCCGAAAATCGTCGATAACAATAGAAAAACCGGAAGCCACTCGGCTGATAATCGTTGAGTGGCTTTCGGTTTTTGTGGTTGGTGGGTCGTTAGTTGTTCGGTTGGTGTTTGTGAGCCCGAACGGTTCGACCGTACAGTGGTTGTGGATTAGTCGATTGGTTCCAGTTTAACGGTGAAGTGACGAAGGAGCTCCGATTCCCACACAATCTTTACGCCATGTTTGATTTCATGACGACGGTCGTAGACATTTTTCAGCGCAGCGGCAATCACGTTCATGTGGTTGTTGGTGTAGGTGCGGCGGCAAATGCACAGGCGCAGGAAGTCAAAGCCGTTGAAACGATTTTCGCGTGTCACGGGGTCGCGGTCGGCTAACATATAGCCAATTTCGCATCCGCGAACACCGGCCTCACGATAGAGCTCGATTGAGAGGCGCTCTGCGGGGAATTCCTCTTTGGGCACTTGGTCAAGCACACGGTCGGCGTCGATAAAAATCGCATGACCGCCAACGGGACGCTGATACGGGATGCCATATTCATCAAGTTTGCCGGCAAGATATTCCACCTGTTTGATGCGGGTTTCAAGCATGTCAAACTCGGTGTTTTCATTGAGGCCAACGGCAAGCGCTG
>CAZDIC010000020.1:0-15545 GCA_964505395.1 uncultured Alistipes sp.
ACGTCGGCGCAGCCTCCGTTTGTTATGCACCGCCGGGCCCTCGCCGACATCGAATCGCACGGCCGGTCGCGGAGAGATAATTGGTCGGCAACGGCTTGGGGCCGGCTTTAGATGTAGAAGTTGGGGCGGGAGTGGAATTTGGTAGAGTGGGGAACGGGTGATGAATTGATGGTGGCTTGCTTTAGTATAGGAAGCCGAAGATCCAGAGGGGGATCTTGTTGCCGAGGCCGAAGGTGATGTCGTCAGCGGCAACAAAGCTGTCGGGGCGGTCTTTAATTTGCGAGAACCCTTTGTTGGCGCCACCGACTTCAAACAGGTAGCGGTTGTTGACCAATAGGTCGCCGATTTTGGGGTACGACACTTCGGCCACCGATGCCATCATCGCTGCCAAGAATGTTTCTCTCACTTTGCCGATGTCGGCACAACCGAGTGCATAGGTTATTGAAGTGTTGTCGATCAGCACTTTCTGAGGCTTTGCCAACGATCGTGGTGAGCGTTCGGTGTTGTAGTAGAGCAGACGCAGTATTTGTGAGCGTTGCAGTAGTGAGAGGATTTTTATGAGCTGGTTTGTGGTGATGCCCATGGCAGTGGCGGTTGCGGTGGCATTGAGTGACGATGGTGTTTGAGCGGCCATTGTTGAAAGCAGTTGTTTGGCTTTCAAAAGTGTGGCATACTCCACTTTTTCCACGGCCGGAATATCGTAGTCGATAACCGTAGCTATCATATTGCTAACGCGAGTCAAGTAGTTTTGCTCGGTTTCAGTGGTAAAGAATGGGTAGAATCCACAGCGTAGATAGCGTTTAAAATGTGTGAGGATGTCAAGCCCCTGCGACAGTTGCGGAGCAAGCACTTCGTGGCGGTAGAGAATGTCGGCCAATGAAATGCGGTCACGCGCTATCCCTTTAAATTCGAGATACTCGCGAAACGACAGCCCCGGCAGCGAGTACATCAGGCAGCGACGCGATAGGTCGGCTATGGAATAGTCCATCTCCAGAAGTGATGATCCGGTGAAGACGATGTGTAGTTGTGGAAAGAAGTCGTAAACATTTTTTATTTGGCGTTGCCATTGAGGCAACCGATGCACCTCGTCGATAAATAGATGGGTTATTCCGGCATCGGTGGCTTGTTGGGCAAGGTCAAGCAGTGTGCGATTGGCAAACCACATGTCGTCGAGCGAAACATAGAGAGCTTTCGCCGTGTCGGGGAATGTCAACTTAATACGTTGAAGCATCATGGTGGTTTTGCCCACACCGCGAGCTCCCTTTATCCCAATCAGGCGTACGTCCCATGATATAGTGTTATAGAAATCGCGTACATGCACGGTTGACGTGTAGCGTAGCAATTGCAGATATCGGCGTCTTAATGTTTCCATGATTTTGTTGTTTTTGGTTTGTTCGCTCTGTTTATTTCTCCGGCTCTTAGCCTATCGGTCGCTGCGTTATGCACGTAGGCTGTGGCCGGGGCAGGTGATTTTAGACCACAAAGATACAAAAAATTACTTATTGCAATAATCATTTCGAGGAATTACTTATTGCAATAATTATTTTGAAGAATTACTTATTGCAATAATCATTTGGGCATTTTGATTATTGCAATGAGTGATTTGGGGAGGGATTAGGGTTGCTCGGGGGAGGTGACGGAGACGCCGGAGATGTCGGAAAGGCGGGCGATGAGGGCGGGGGCGTGGTCGGAGCGGATTGCCACTTGCATTTGGCAGGAGTTGTCGAATTGTTGGCTGCAGATGCGAATTTCGGGATTTTTTACGGCTTTCATCACATCGTTCATGGCCAGGTAGGGGAAGGTGAATGTGATGGATGTTTCCTCGTGACACTCAATGATTTCGGCCGCAGTGATTGCCTCTTTTGCTGCTTCGCGATAGGCCACAATCAATCCGGATGTACCCAGTTTAATACCACCGAAATATCGCACCACAATTATAACTATGTTGGTGAGATTAAATGAGTTAATCTGCCCGAGAATGGGCTTCCCGGCAGTGCCCGACGGTTCACCGTTGTCGTTGCTGAGAAACTCTTTGCGATCGGCACCAATCATGTAGGCCCAACACACGTGCCGGGCATCGAAATATTTCTTGGCATACTCTTTTACGACGGCCTTGGCCTCATCAGCACTGTTAACCGGATGGGCAAACGCCAGAAATCGGCTCATCTTCTCGCGATAGATGCCTTCGGCCGGGGCTGCTATGGTGTGGAATGTGTCGCCCATAGGTTATAATTTTGAGATTGCTGTTATCGGTTTGCGCGGGAAAGCGTCGATCATTGAGCCGGGAGTGGAGTTGTAAATGTTCACACCCTGAGTCATGGCCCAGTCGGCAATCACATGATATGACTTGAATGCGATGTACATACTTTCGAGCACCTCGTGCAATTTAACGCCCATATAGTTGGCTATTACTCGTCGCTGTTCTCCTTCATCCTCTTTGTAGAAGTGAGGCTGAATCGACACCACACGGTTGTCGTCGGTCACCGATAGCGTTTGCAGCCATGAGTGGTCGGCGCCTAACAGAAATATATTGCGGTAGCCCAGCCAGGCGCCAATCATAATTGATGGTATCAACACGTTGCGCGGACGTGGCATGGCCAAGGCTTTTGAGAAAGCGTAATGTTCAAACGAACGGAACCCCTCGGCTGCGATAAACGGGAAGCGCTCCACCGAGATATTGCTGTTGGTGATGATGTCGCTGAGCGAGCCAACGGTCGACGGTACAAACAGTGTCATAGCCCAGTCCACGCGGTTGAGAGCGGTTAGCAAACGGCTTACGTTGGCATCGGTGCGATTGAGAAAGAAATGCGGGTCGGCCAACACATAGAATCGCGGGCGCAGGGTGAAAAATTCGGGCGTGTTGGCGGCAAAGTTCACCGCCAAAGTGTGGTTTGCGGCCAGTAGGTCGGCATCATTGTCTATGTTGGTGCGCAGCGATGGCCCGTTGCCCAAAATAATCAGCGATTTTGAGGCATCGGTGGCATAGGATCGCTTTATCGAGCCTCGTGGGGTGATTGCAATTTTTATCAGAGCCTTCAGCGTGGCGCCGAGATTGGCTACCAAATTTCCGGCTTTATCGGTGAATGTCTCAGACATATTTTTCGTGCTATGAGGTGAGTAATCTCTCTTCGTAGTGCAAACTTAAGAAATAAAGATGGTATGTGTGGCATTTTAATCGGATTTTTGTAATTTTGTGTAATGAACGGTTTGAATGCATCTGAAACAGTCATAAACATTGATGTGGAGCAAGTGCTTCGCAACCGTTTGCCTCGTGTGGCTAAATTTTTGCCCAAATCGATTATTGAATGGCTAAAGCGAACCATCTGTCAGGATGAGTTGAACGAACTTTTGGCAGCCAATGCCGGAAAGACCGGAGTGGAATTTTGCCGAGGTGTTCTCAGATCGCTCGGCATAACAACTGAGCTGAGAGGTGCGGAAAATCTGCCCGACCCGGCCAATCGCCGTGTGGTGCTTGTGTGTAATCATCCGTTAGGCGGCCTCGACGGTGTGGCGCTGATTGATGTTGTGCAACGGCATTTCGGAGGTCAGGTGTGGTTTGTGGTCAACGATTTGTTGATGGCGGTGAAACCGCTGGAAAATGTGTTTTTGCCAATCAACAAATATGGCTCGCAATCGCGTACTTCAACCGTGAAACTCGATGAGGCCTTTGCCGGCAACGACCCGATAATTGTGTTCCCTGCCGGATTGGTGTCACGGTTGCAAAAGTTGCCCGTTGATGGCCGGATGGTGACGATGGTGCATGACCTGCAATGGCACAAGATGTTTGTGAACAAATGCGTGCAATTCAAGCGCGACTTGGTGCCGATGTTTTTCTCGGGTCAGAACTCCGGCGACTTCTACCGCAAAGCTCGGTGGCGTAAGCGGCTCGGCATTAAGTTCAATATCGAGATGGTGTATTTGCCTCGCGAAATGTTTTTGGCTAAGGGGAAATCGTTCACAGTGTTTGTGGGCGCGTTAAAGAAATATGGCGAACTTGTTGGCGGAAAGAAAGCCTTGGAGTGTGCTTCAGCGATATGCGATGAAGTGTACAGACTCCCGAGGCAATTCTCTGCCGAATAATGATTTGTAGTATGGCGCAAAAAATTATTGATGCTGTTCCGGTTGAAGCTATTGAGGCCGAACTTACGCAAGAGGCCTTTCTGCGCAAAACGAACAAAGGCAATAACGATATATATGTGGTCAATGCGGCCACGGCACCCAATGTTATGCGCGAGGTGGGGCGTTTACGCGAAATAGCCTTCCGCACAGCCGGTGGTGGCACGGGCAAAGAATGCGATATTGATATGTTTGACACAATGGACCCACCGTGTCAGCAGTTGATTGTGTGGGATCGAGAGTCAAAGATGATTTTGGGCGGTTACCGCTATCTGTTGGGCCGCGACATCAAAATCAATGCCGACGGCACACCGCGCATTGCCACTGCCCATATGTTCCGTTTCTCCCCGAAATTCTTGAGAGACTATCTGCCATACACCATCGAGCTTGGGCGCTCGTTTGTGCGACTTGAATATCAATCATCGCGTATGGGCGCAAAGGCGATTTTTGCACTCGACAACCTGTGGGACGGGCTTGGTGCACTGACTGTGATACACCCCGAGATTCGTTATCTCTTTGGCAAATTCACCATGTACCCATCTTACAACCGTGATTGCCGCGACATGTTGCTGTGCTTCCTGTCGACACATTTCCCCGATAATGATGAGTTGGTACGGCCCATACATCCGCTCACCGTTGAGTTCCCTGAGGAGCGCTATCGAGCCATGTTCCCGGGGCATAGCTTTAGAGATGATTACAAGATTCTAAACGCAGCCATTCGAGAGCAGGGCATTAACATACCACCGTTGGTCAACGCCTATATGAACCTTTCACCGACAATGAAAATTTTCGGCACTGCGATCAACGATGAGTTTGGCGATGTGGAGGAAACAGGTATTTTCCTGACCATCTCCGACATTTTTGATGAGAAAAAAGCCCGCCATATTGCCACCTACCAAGTGTAATTAGTAAACATTCCAATCATACACAAAATGACGATACGTCGATCACTTCTACCACTGTTGTTGACAGCCGGATTGTTGCCACAACAGCTACACGCTGAATACACCATTGACTATTCGGCGGAGATGATAGCTACGGCCGGCGGAGGCGACTTCGCTCCATATTACCTTTCGGCTAATAACCATGGCATCATTACGCAAACCGACAATGCATTGATTCGAGCCGGCGTTAGCCATGGATGGGATGAGTCAAAACGCTTTTCCTATGGTTTCGGCTTGGACATTGTGGGCGGATATAGCAGTAGCACCGATTATCTGCGCTATAACAACGGCTCGTTGGTCACTAACACTCAGCACCCGGCCAATGCTTGGATTCAGCAACTTTATGGCGAGATAAAATATCGCTCGTTGTTCCTTACCATCGGATCGAAGGAGCACGGTTCAACCATTGTTGACAATCGACTGTCGAGTGGCGATTTGGTTGAGAGTGGAAACTCGCGCCCCATTCCCGAAGTGCGTGTAGGTTTCATTGACTTTCAAGATATACCGTTTACTAACGGATGGGTCCAGATTCAAGGCGAATTATCCTATGGTAAATTCACCGATTCGCAATGGCTGAAAAATCACTTCAACTATTACGAGTATCACCTCAACCTCGGAGCCCTATATAGTTACAAGCGTTGCTATTTCCGCACCAAGCCGTCAATGCCTCTGTCGGTAACGGTTGGCATGGAGGTAGGTGCGCAATTTGGCGGCACATCCACATTCTACACCGAGGGAGTGGAGCAGTCGGCTGACACATATAGCCGCGGATGGAAACAGTTCTACAAAATGCTGTTCCCGCGTGATGGTGGTGTGAGCTATTATGCCGGTAGTTCGTTGGGCGCATGGTGTGCGGCTTTCCGTTATCGGTTGCGTAATGGCAACACCGTGAGAGCCTATTTTGAAAAACCTTTTGAGGATGGTTCCGGCATCGGCTTCCTCAACGGATTTGATGGTTTATGGGGCGTTGAATATCGCACTAACAGTAAAAATATAGTGTCGGGTGTGGTTGCAGAGTATCTCGATTTTACCAACCAATCGGGCCCGATGCACTACGACCCGGATGATCGTCCGAATACAAATCTGACACACCGTGCCGAAGGTGGCGACAGCTACTACGACAACAGTCAATATAACTCGTATGCACATTACGGTTTGTCGATTGGTACACCTTTTTTAGTGGCGCCACTCTATAACACCGATGGCAGTTTGCTTTATTTACATAGTCGTACACGCGGATTTCACATTGGCGTAGAGGGTAATATCGGTAACTCGGTTGAATATCGTGTGCTTGGCGGATATCGTCGCAGCTATGGCTCATCGTTCTTCCCATCGCTTCAACCCGACGACGACACATCGTTCATGGCCGAAGCTAAATGGGAAACCCCTGTTAAAGGTTTGGCTGTGAAAGGTCAATTTGCCATCGACCGTGGTTCACTGCTCGGCGATAACACAGGTGGTGCCATCACGGTGACCTATCGCGGTGCATTAGCGTTTTAATTTTCAGTGTTAACTTTAAATACGAGTTTATTATGCGTTTTTCAAAAAAAATGTTTTCGTCAAGCCTTGTGTTGGGCTTTTTGATGCTGTTAGGCTCAGTGTGTGTAAGTTGCACTCGAAATAACGGCGATATCGGGCCATGGTTTGGAGAGTGGCAAATTCTCAACATTCAAACCAATGGAGTTGACGATAGCGATTATCATCAGAATGTGTTTTGGTGTTTCCAAAATGATCTTATTTCAATGAATTGGCGCGCCTACGAGCCGGCGAAGTTGACTCGTGTGCAGCGTTGGGGCTCATGGAGTGAAGATGATGGCTACTTGGTGCTCAATTTCACGTATTATGATGATGAATACCCCAAATCGGCAGGTGAAGCCGGTGAGGGCATTTACGTGCCATATCCGTTAACTCACCTTCGCTATGGAGTTATTTCCCGCCTCAAGATTGTGAGCATGAAGGGCTCTGACCTTACGCTCACATATCAGCCTGAGGGCGAGGATGTTGTTTATACATATATTTTGAAGAAAAGATAAAAGATACATATAAGTCATGTCACGTCAGATAACACACGCACTTGTTACGGGCGCCGATGGATTCATCGGGTCGCACCTCGTGGAACTTCTCCTCTCTCAAGGTATTAAAGTGAGAGCTTTAAGCCAGTATAATTCATTTAATTATTGGGGGTGGCTTGAAGGCATAAACCACGAGAACCTCGAAGTGGTGTGTGGCGATGTGCGCGATGCAGCGTTTTGCCGCCATATTGTTGCCGGCGTTGACACTGTGTTTCACTTGGCGGCTCTGATAGCAATTCCTTACAGCTATGTGGCTCCCGAAAGCTATGTCGACACCAACATCAAGGGCACACTCAACATTTGTCAGGCTGCAAAGGATTGCGGCGTGGAGCGTTTGCTGGTAACTTCAACATCGGAGGTTTACGGCACAGCGCAATATGTGCCTATCGACGAGTTGCATCCCCGTCAACCGCAGTCGCCATATTCGGCCACTAAGATTGGCGCCGATGCCATTGCCAAGAGTTTCTTCAACGCATTTAACCTGCCGGTAGTGATTGTGCGTCCGTTTAACACTTATGGCCCACGCCAGAGCGCTCGTGCCATCATTCCGACAATCATTACACAGATTGCCAACGGTGCTCGTGAAATAAAGGTTGGTGACCTTACTCCAACACGCGACTTTAACTTCGTTACCGACACTTGCCGCGGGTTCCTTGCGCTTGCCAAGGCCGATGGGGTAGAGGGTGAGGAGGTGAATATTGCTACAGGTACAGAGGTTACCATGCAGCACACACTCGAACTAATTGCCGATGTGATGCATGCCGATGTGAAGTATGTTGTTGACCCACAGCGTTTGCGTCCCTCAAAAAGCGAGGTGTTCCGTTTGTGTGGCGACAACCGTAAGATTAAATCGCTCACCGATTGGCAACCGCAGGTGTCGTTGCGTGAGGGCTTGGAAATTGTTGCAAAATGGTTTACCGACCCTGCCAACCTCGCTAAATATAAGTCGAACATCTACAACCGTTGATACCTCGGGTTATGCAGAAGCAGTTGAATATACTTATGCTCGGCGGTGCCAAACGCGTGTCGATGGGCCGAATGTTTAGGGCTGCAGGAGAGGCTGCCGGCTTTGAGGTGTCGCTGTTCAGCTATGAACTGAGCCGGGAGGTACCCATTGCCGAGATTGCAACCGTGATTATCGGCAAGCGTTGGCGTGACCCTGAGTTGATGGCCGATCTCCGTGAGGTTGTCACACGTCACGCCATCAACATTATCATTCCGTTTGTTGACCCGGCTGTGGAGGTTGCCGCGCAATTTTGCAATGCCAACCACGATTGCTATACACCGATGCGCGATGATTTGAAAGCCCACCGTCTGTTTGATAAGGTGGAGGCCGATGCCGATTTTCGTGCACTCGGATTCCCGTTGCCATTGGCTCCCGATGAGCTTGGACCGGATGCGAAAATTATTGCCAAGCCGCGTTGTGGCTCGGCCTCGCAGGGCATAAAGGTCCTCAACCGTGATGAATATCAAGCTCTAAAGGGGGCATCGTCGGGGAATGACTATCTATATCAGCAATATATTGAATCGCGCGAAGAGATTACGGTCGACTGCTATGTTGACTCCCATGGTGAGGTGATTTGCGCTGTGCCACGCATCCGTTTGGCAATTGCCGGCGGTGAGGTGCTCGACACTGTTACCATTGCCGATACCGATTTGATTGAGTTGAGCATGACTGTGCTGAAGCGTTTGGATCTCCGTGGCCCGATTACCCTGCAATTCTTGCGCCAACGCAATGCCGATGGCACTACCGGGAAACCGATGCTCATGGAGATAAATCCCCGTTTGGGTGGCGGTGCAGTTTGCGCCGTTCACGCCGGTGCAAATATCCCGGCCTTTATTATCGCTGATTGGATGGGGCAACCCATTGAGCCATGCACCACATGGAAGGCCGGCGTGAAGATTTGCCGATATATGCAAGAGGTGGTATTCCGGCCATAGCCGGGTGAGCGCCTTTATTCAATCTATCTTCGCTCTAATTAGAATTTCGTTATGACTAAAGATAAAGTTATCATTATAGCTGAGGCAGGTGTGAATCACAATGGCAACTATGACCGTGCCGTTGAGATGATTCATGCTGCAAAAAAGGCCGGAGCCGATTATGTGAAATTTCAAACAGCTGTCCCCGAGTTGGTTATCTCTACTATTGCACCTAAAGCAGAATATCAAAAGAAGACTACCGGTGCTGCGGAAAGTCAGCTTGAAATGTGCCGCAAAATCCATTTGAAACTTGGCGATTACGCATCGTTGAAACGGATTTGCGACAGTGTGGGCATCGGTTTCATGTCAACCCCGTTTGACCTTGTGTCGATTGACTGCCTTGCCGAATTGAAAATGGATTATTGGAAAATCCCGTCGGGCGAAATCACCAATCTCCCTTATTTGCGCAAAATCGGTGCGTTTGGCGAACGTGTGATTCTATCAACCGGAATGTCGGAACTTGATGAGGTTGAGCAGGCCTTGCAGGTGCTTGAGTCGGCCGGTACACCGCGCTCAAATGTGATGTTGCTTCACTGCAACACCCAATATCCCACACCGTTTGCCGATGTGAATTTGCGAGCAATGCAAGCATTGGAAACGTTGCACTCTGCTGCGGTGGGTTACAGCGACCACACGGTTGGCATTGAGGTACCTATAGCTGCCGTGGCGATGGGTGCAAAGGTCATTGAGAAGCACTTTACTCTCGATAAGAATCTCCCAGGGCCCGATCACAAGGCCTCGCTTGAGCCCAATGAGTTGGCTGCAATGGTGACGGCAATACGCAATATTGAGGCTGCGCTCGGCGCGGCCGAGAAACATGTATCACCATCGGAACGCCCAAATATTGAGGTGGCGCGCAAGAGTATCGTGGCAGCTCGCGACATTAAGCGCGGTGAACTGTTAACCGAGGAGAATATCACGGTGAAACGTCCCGGCAACGGCCTGTCGCCGATGCTGTGGGATAAAGTGGTAGGCACAGTTGCTACCGATGACTTCCCCGCCGATTCGCTGATAACGCTTTAGCCTGCGTTAATTCGCTCTCCGCCGTAACCGTCAGACTTAATAATCAGCATCGCTTTTCGGTGCTAACCGGCGGTTTAAGCCTCGGAACTAATCGGCTTTCCCTTTACATAACCATAAACCCTCTCACTCTCTAAACACGTTGCTGCGATGTCGTGGCTTTTTGATCTCTCTCGCATATTGTTCCCGGTCACTTGTCAGGTGTGTGGTGATGCACTTGTGGCAGGTGAGGAGGTGATATGTCTGCGTTGCGACATGCGTATGCCGCGTTGTAACTTTCACCTTAACCCCACCGCACAGCTGCCGGTGCGTTTTGCTGCAGCCAAGATAGCGCGTGTGGCCGCCATGTTCCCCTACTTGCGCGAAAATGAATACGCGCGCCTGATACAGAAGGCAAAGTATAACAATCGTCCCGACATCGACCGCAAATTAGGTGAAAAATTCGCACGTGAGTTGCTCCCATCGGGGTTCTTCAACGGCATTGACTGTTTGATGCCGGTGCCGATGCACTTTTGGAAACAGGCGCGGAGAGGTTTCAACCAAGCCAATGAAATAGCTCGTGGCATTTCGGCGGTGACCCACATCCCAATTGTAGATAATTTGATTGCAGCCAAGGCGCACTCTACACAAACCCGTAAATCGGCCTCTCAGCGTCAAAGTAACATATCCGGGCGATTCCGTGTGGCATACCCCGAAGAGCTTGAGCACAAACACATTCTTCTCATCGACGATGTAATAACTACCGGTGCCACCATCTTTGCTTGTGCCGATACCCTCCGTGCTGCAGTCCCCTCTATCACCATCTCAGCCCTTGCCCTCGCCGCCACCCGTTTCCGCTCGTAATCCCGCCGATACACGTTTGGCAGCGGTTAAGTTACGTTAAAACGGTTACGTAAGGGAGGTTACATAAAACGAACAGGGTTGTCGGTGATTTACCGGCAACCCTGTTTGTTATTGACAGATGGTTTCTTATTTGTAGCTGTGGGCGATGGGTGAGAGGGTGTAGGTGAAGCTGTAGCTGCCATAAGGAATTTGATATTCCTCGCGAGGCAGTGAGTGCCATGAGTCTACACATCCAAGGCCGAGTTGACGGAGGTCAACACACACTTCTGTTACATCTGATTCGGGCACTTCGGCGAAGTGGCTGTTGGGTTTCTCTTCGCCACCATCGAGCGATGCTATGGTGTAGTGGAGGGCCGATGCCGAGAACGGCTTAACAGCGGCAATTTCCAAACCTGCGCCTGCAGGATTGAGCACGCGCCACCAACGGATATCGGTGTGTGTGCCTGTTTCTTGCGGACGGATGTAGGGGTAGGGTTGCTCGCTAACGCTTTGGCGATAGATGCCGATGTTGTTGGCATATTGGCGGTCACTGTAGTTTTCACCGGGGCCACGACCATAGTATTCAATAGTTTCAAATGCCTTGGGCATCGGAATTACCATGCCGAAGCGGAACATATCCGACACTTCAGCGCCTTCGGTTGCTGTGAGCTCTTGGTTCACTGTTACCACACCGTTGCCGGCGATGGTGTAGGTGAGTGCAAGGGTCGACTGCACTGAGGGCATGTTGTAGGTGGCTTTAACCACAGCCTTGTTGCCGTTGACTTCGTGAGTCAGTGAGGTAAGTGCCATTTCGGGGTTAAGCCAAGCACGATATCTCTTTTGGAGACCTGCACCGTAGTCGTTGTCGGTAGGAGCACGCCAGAAGTTGGGACGAATATCGGCGCCGTCGTTAAGCATGGAAGTTCCGGCCACGTCGTAGCGGTTGATGAAACCGGTAGCAGTATCGATGGCAACGGTAAAGTTGTTACCGTTAACGGTGAGAGCACCTGCATTTTCCGAGATGGCGGGAGCAGCACCTGCACCGCAGCATTTAGCAGCGGGGGCTACAGGCTGAGTGAGCGCAATTTGTTCGCGAGCGATGGCATAGCCGGCTGGGAGCATCGGTTCTGCTTCTTTCAGAGTGTATTCCACATTGAGCAACCATTCGGCCGATTCGTCGTAGTTGCCGAGGTCGATGATGTAGTCGGTAGTGGCTTGCGGTTCAACGCTGAGTTTGTCGATAGAGCCTGTGCGAGCGGCTTCACCGTTGCGCAACAGAGTCCATTGCAATTTAACGTTGTCGAGGTTACGGAAGAAGTTTTCGTTGTAGACGCTCAACTTGTTGCCGTTGAGTTTGGTCCAGATATTCTGGTAGAAGTGTTTCACTTCGTAGGCGTGGGGGTTGGGCACGCGGTCAGGGCTAATCAAACCGTTGTCGCAGAAGTTTGCATCGGTGGGGTCATAGTCGTTGAAGTCGCCACCATAAGCCCAAATTGTTACACCGTCTTTCCCTTTCCAGCGGATAGATTGGTCAACGAAGTCCCAAATATAGCCACCCTGATATTTCGGATATTTGCGGATGAGGTCCCAATATTCTTTGAAACCGCCTTCCGAGTTACCCATAGCGTGGGCATATTCACATTGGATAAGGGGCTTTGGGTAGTTGTTATCAAGTGAGTAGTCTTCACATTCCTGATAGTTGGCATACATCGGGCAGAAAATGTCGGTTTTGCCATCCTTCTTAGCCTGCTCATATTGCACGGGACGTGAGGGGTCTTCAGCCTTTACCCAATCGTAGGCGTTCTCGAAGTTGGGGCCGTAGCCGGCTTCGTTACCGAGCGACCACACGATGATACAGGGGTGGTTGTAGAGTTGCTGCACATTGCGCTGGTTGCGTTCGAGGTGTGCTTTGGCATATTCGGGATTCTTTGCCAAAGTCTTCTCTTTGTAGCCCATGCCGTGGCTTTCGATATTGGCCTCGGAGGTTACATAGAGACCGTAGCGATCGCAAAGATCATACCAGCGGGGGTCGTCGGAGTAGTGGCATGTGCGCACGGCGTTGATGTTCAATTCCTTCATGCGACGGATATCTTGCTCCATGCGCTCAACCGAAACAACGTAACCACCGTCGGGGTCGAGTTCGTGGCGGTCGGCACCCTTGATGAGCACCGGTTTGCCGTTGACAAGCAGTTGCGCATTTTTGATTTCAATGCGGCGGAATCCTACATTCACTGGAATCACCTCTTGTGCTTTAGCACCTTTGAGGAAGGTGACGCGAAGACGGTAGAGGTTAGGCGTTTCAGCGCTCCATTGGCGGGGTGAGTCAACGGCAAGAGAAGCCTTAACGTCGCCTTTTGCGTTGGCGATGGTTTTGTTGGCAATAACGGTTTCGCCGTCGAGAAGCTCAATCTTCAGGTTACCCGAACCTTTAACTGTGGCGCTGACATTGAGGATACCGTTGCGATAATCATCGTCGAGAGTGGCGTTTACGCGGAGGTCTTCCACGCGGGCTTTATTGCGGGCGTAGAGATAAGTTTCGCGAGCCAAACCGCAGAAACGGAAGAAGTCTTGGTCTTCGAGATACGATCCGTCGCACCAGCGGCGCATCTGTAAGGCGATGGTTGCCGGTTTGCCGGGTGTTACATATTTGGTGATGTCAAACTCTTGTGCAAGTTTGCTGTCTTCGCCATAGCCAACCTCTTTGCCGTTAACCCACAAGTGGATGTTGGATGTTGCCGAGCCGAAGTGGGCGATAATGTCCTTACCGCTCCAGCTTGCCGGGATGGTGAACACTTGGCGGTAGTCACCAACGTGGTTATCTTTATCGGGTACCAATGGCGGGTTATTTTCAAAGTGACCGCGCCAAGCATAGCCGATATTCACGTAGATGGGGTCGCCATAACCGTTTAATTCCCACATGCCGGGCACACTGATTTCGCCCCAATTTGAGGCATCGTAGCTTGGCTTTTGGTAACCATCGTTGACAATTTTGTCGGCATCGCTAACCCAGCGGAACTTCCACTTGCCATCGAGCGACATAAAGTTGCTTGAGTGAGTTTTACATCCGTTAGCAGCATCGACCGATTCAAAAGCGAAGTAGTCGGTGTGCATCGGGTAGCGGTTGATAGCGTTAACGTTTGGATCGAGCCATGGAGCTGTCGTAGCGGCCGACAAACTCAGAGAGGCGATCGCCGACAGCGACATTACTGAACTGAAAATCAATTTTCTCATGGAACTTTCTATTCGTGTTTTTATGTTTGTAATTGGTTGAATTATTTCGCTTCCCATCCGAGCGCGCTGGCGCCAAGCACTGCGGCATCGGCCTCTTTAAGTTCTGAGATAAGTATTTGAACTTTCCCTTTCCACAGCGGCAACACATTTTTCTCGAAGGCGTTGCGCAGTGGGCGCATCAGCAATTCGCCGCTCTTGGCCAAGCCGCCAAACAGTACGAATGCTTTCGGTGCAGAGAAGGCTGTGAAGTCTGCCAAGGTTTCACCGAGAATGGTGCCGGTGAATTCAAAGATTTCATTGGCAATTTTGTCGCCTTGCACTGCTGCGTCATACACATCTTTTGAAGTGATTTCGTCGATGGGCATATTGCGCAACAGAGAATCTTCGGTAGGACGTGCTTCAAGGAATTCGCGTGCCGAACGGGCTACGCCGGTAGCCGAGCAGTAGGCTTCCAAGCAACCTGTGCGTCCGCAGCCACAGAGACGGCCGTTGTGACGTTTTACGATCACGTGGCCTAACTCGCCGGCAAAACCGTCGTGGCCGTAAACCATCTGGCCGTTGATGACAATGCCTGAGCCAACACCGGTGCCGAGGGTAATCATGATGAAGTCTTTCAGCCCGCGTGCGGCGCCGTAGGTCATTTCGCCTATGGCAGCTGCGTTGGCATCGTTGGTGATGGCAACCGGCAGGCCGCAAGCTTCACTCACAAGTTTTGCAAGGGGTATGGGGGTGGGCCAAGGCAAATTTACACTGAATTCGATTGCACCGGTGTAGTAGTTGGCATTTGGCGCGCCGATGCCGATGCCTTGAATTTTATCTACAGCGTTATTTGCCTCAATCAATTTGTTAAGTTCATGATGGAGTTCGTCAATGTAGGCTTCAACGGTGGCGTGTGTGCGAGTCTTGATTGAAGAACTTGCAATCACCTCACCACGGGCATCAACAATGCCAAACACGGTGTTAGTGCCACCCATGTCGATTCCTACAACATATGGCTTGTTCATACTAAAGTGTTGTTTTATGGTTAGAATGGTTTATTTTCACAAAGTTAATAAAATTTTTGCGTTCTCACACCTCTTTCCTCTCGCCATATTTCGTCGGATCCAACAAGTTTTCATGGTATCTCTCGTTACCGCATTTTATCAATCATGTTGCTATCGAAGAAGTGTGGCGATGAGTGATGACTCGAAGCCGCGCGATAGGGCAAAACGATACAGTTTTGTGCGGATTTCAAAAGGCATGGCCCCCAAGCCGAGACTGCCGTTGTGGCTGTCGCCATCTTCGTTGTCTGTTGATGTGGATATGTCGTTTGAGCCTTCAAGAGTGGCTGAGAGAGTGCGGGCCTTAGCTTTGAGCAGAG
>CAZDIC010000021.1:0-3597 GCA_964505395.1 uncultured Alistipes sp.
TGTCACGTTTGGCAACAACCGGTGAGTTCCATGCCGACTATAAGGTGAAGGCCCTTGTGCCTGCAATTGGTGTAAGCTATTCGTTTTAACACAAGCACTATAACCATATAAAAACGCCACAAAGCCGATATGCGCTTTGTGGCGTTTTTATATGGTTGTTCCTTTCGCGCTGAGTTACTATAACAGTCGCGTGTGGCTACCTGTATGTTATAGTCGGGATTAATCGGCCAACGGTGTCTGTTTAATTGCGTTGACAGCGGCACGCATCAGGGTGAGGTGCGACAGCAGTTCTCCCATTTTTGCAAGCGGGAGCATGTTCGCACCGTCGCTCTTTGCTACTGCCGGGTTTTGGTGGGTTTCAATGAAGATGCCATCCACACCCACTGCAATGCCTGCGCGGGCTACAGTTTCAATCATATCGGGGCGGCCACCGGTCACTCCTGCTGTTTGGTTGGGCTGTTGCAACGAGTGGGTTACATCAAGAATAACCGGGCACTCGTTTTTCTGCATCTCCGGAATGCCGCGATAGTCAACAATCAAGTCTTGATAGCCGAAAGTTGTGCCACGTTCGGTGATTGCCACTTGTGAATTCCCTGCATCGCGCACCTTCTGCACAGCATATTTCATCGCTTCGGGCGACAAGAATTGACCTTTTTTAATGTTGACCATCTTGCCGGTTTTTGCGGCAGCCACGAGTAGGTCGGTTTGTCGGCAGAGGAAGGCCGGAATTTGAAGTATATCAACATATTCTGCAGCTATTTCCGCCTCCTCGGCGGTGTGAATGTCGGTTACTACCGGGATGTGGAAGGAGTCGTGCACCTTGCGCAAAATCTCCAAAGCCTTTATGTCGCCTATTCCGGTAAAGGAATCAATGCGAGAACGGTTCGCCTTTCGGTAGCTTCCTTTGAATACGTACGGTATGGATAGGGCAGTGGTGAGCGACAACACATGCTCGGCAATGTCGAGCGCCATCTCTTCACCTTCAATCACGCAGGGGCCGGCTAACAGAAAGAAGTTGCCGGTGGGCGATGACTGCAAATATTGTGATAGGGTTTCGTTACTCATTTTGTTGGTTGTTATTTCTGTCGGTCGCTATTTTGCAGTGTCGGCCGAGAACTCATTAATTATATGGCAGGTATCGCAGGCTACGAGAGCGGCTGTTTCGGTGCGCAGTCGTGCTTCGCCAAGCGACACCGGCACAAAGCCGTTTTCAATGGCTATCTCGATTTCTTGTGGCGAAAAATCGCCTTCTGGCCCGATGATAATTGCCACATCTTTTTCTGGCTGATACTCCTTGCAAAATAGCTTACGTTCAAATTTGTCGTCGCAGTGAGCTATGAACTTCTGTTCATAATCGTTCACCGATTCGATAAATTTTTTGAACGGTGTCATCTCGTCGATTCTCGGGCATACTGCTTTCAAACTTTGCTTCATGGCCGATATGGCTATCTTTTCCAGGCGTTCGGCTTTGATTTCCTTGCGTTCGGAATAGCGACACAGAAGCGGCGTGATGGAGTTTACGCCGATTTCAGTTAGCTTTTCGGTTAGCCATTCCATGCGGTCGAGGTGCTTGGTAGGTGCAACGCCTATCGCGATGCGATTGGGCCAAAACAGAGGGAGCGGTGTCTTCTCGATGATTTCAACCGTTGCTCGTTTGGGGTGCGCCTCAAGGAGTCGGCATGAGAACCGGTTTCCCATCCCGTCGATAACCTCAATGAGGTCACCGGGCACCTTGCGCAACACCTTCACGCAGTGTTGTGAGTCGCTCTGCGGCAGGGTAAGCGTGGTTTCTATGTCGGGAGCAAAGAACTGTATCATAGTTTATGTGTGTCGAAGAATCAAAATTAGAGGTTTGCGGTTGCTATTATGCTTCTTTTGCAGCCTCGGTGTGATGATCGTCCTTGAAGAGCAGGAAGAATAGCACACCGACAACCAATGCGTATGCAGCAAAGATGTACCAGCATGTGCGCCAGCCGGCAAGCTGCGCTTCCGGTGAGTCGGTTGCTACTACGAAGTGGTTCACGATAGCCATGGCTGAAATTGTACCAACAGTGGCACCAAGACCGTTGGTCATAATCATAAACAAGCCCTGCGCGCTGCTGCGGATAGAGGGTGAGGTCATCTTGTCGACATATAGTCCACCCGAGACATTGAAGAAGTCGAAGGCGATTCCATACACGATGCACGATAAAACAAATAACCAGAGGCCTCCGGCCGGGTTACCCAATCCGAAGAATCCGAAGCGGAACACCCAAGCAAACATCGACATTAACATCACACCTTTGATGCCGAAGCGTTTCAGACAGAATGGGATGAGGAGGATGCAAAGTGTTTCGCTGATTTGCGACAGCGAGATAAGTGCGTTTGCGTTTTGCGCTGCCCAAGCGTCTTTGTAGGCATCAATGTTTACGAAACTGGTGATGAAGGGATTGGCATAACCGTTGGTTATTTGCAGCGATACGCCGAGAAGCATGCTAAACAGGAAGAATATTGCCATGCGTTTCTGTTGAAACAGCTTGAACGCACGCAAGCCGAGTGTGTCGATCAGCGAGCTGCCCTGAGCCACATCGTTGGTGGGGCATTTTGGCATTGTGAGAGCGTAACACATCAACACAAAGCTGAAGAAGGCCGATGTGAAGAGTTGCATGTAGGATGTTTGGAATTTAGCATCGGCCGGGCCTGCGAAGTTGACAAACAGCATGGCGCAAATGAAGCCGATTGTACCCCAAATGCGGATTGGAGGGAAGTCCTTGACAGTGTCCATATTGGCCTTTGTGAGCGCATTAAATGCTACTGAATTGGCCAAGCCGATGGTCGGCATGAAGAAGGCTACCGAAAGGGTGTAAAGTGTGAACAACGGTGTGAAGCTGATTTGCGGTGTAATCATGCAATACACACCGGCCGCTGCCATAAAGAGCCCTGCAAGCATGTGCGACAAGCTGAGCATGCGCTGTGCTTGAATCCATCGGTCGGCGATGATGCCGATGAGCGATGGCATAATCAGTGACACAATGCCTTGAACGGCGTAAAACCATCCGATTTGTTCTTGCAAACCGTTATGTGCGAGGAAGTTGCCAAGTGATGTGAGGTAAGAACCCCAAACGGCGAACTCCAGAAAATTCATTACCGATAAACGGATCTTCAGACTTTTCATTTTGTTTAAGGACTTAATGTTCCAATAGTTAGGTTGTTTGTTTTGGTGATATAGCTGGTTTATTTTTTCTTTGCCGAGATTAGGGCTTTGATTTTTGCGGCTTCCTCATACTCCTCATTTTCAATGTGCTGAGCCAATAGTCGCTCAAGTTCCTCAATGGAATAATTTTCCAATTGCGGTTCTTTGAAACTTTCCTCAATCTCATCGTCGGATGGAATGTCGGAAGGTTCTGCCTCCTTAATCTCCATGATAAATCCGGTCTCCTCAAGAATTTCTGACGTGGTGAAAATCGGTGCTTGAGTGCGCATGGCGATGGCGATGGCATCGGACGTGCGTGCATCAATTTTCACTTCCACACCATGTTTATCCTCGAAGGTCAGTTCCGAAGAGAAAATGCCGTCCTCAAATTTGTGGATAAACACATCTTTGAGCACTATGCCAAA
>CAZDIC010000021.1:3697-14915 GCA_964505395.1 uncultured Alistipes sp.
TTAATGTGTCATGGCACAACAATGTTGCGCCCGGTGATGATGCCACTTCCGTAGCATAGGTTGCTATCTTTATCGTAGATAACGCCAAATTGCCCGGGAGCTATGCCTTGAATTTTCTCGGCAGCTTCCACCACATACTCGTTGTCGTTGAGACGGGTGAGTTTCGCAGGGGTGAAGTTGGGCGCATGGCGGTTCTTGAATGTTATATCCACCGCATTGGCTCCGTCGGGCCAGGGATTGCCCGAGATAAAATGCATCTCGTCGAGGTGAACCACGTTGCCATACTGTTTTTCGCAGTCGTAGCCGTTGCTGACATACACCACATTGTCGTGGATGTTTTTCTTAACAACATACCACGGGCCGCCACTCAGACCCAAGCCCTTGCGTTGACCGATGGTGTGGAACCAGTATCCGCGGTGTTCACCCAATTTCTTCCCGGTCTCAATTTCGATGATTGGGCCCGGTTTCTCACCGAGGTGGCGCTTGATAAAGTCGTTGTAGTTGATTTTGCCCAGGAAACATATGCCTTGGCTATCTTTGCGATAGGCGTTCGGCATTTTTGTTTCAACGGCTATTTCGCGAACACGTGATTTTGGCAGTCGGCCGATGGGGAACATCAAGTGTGACAGTTGCTCGTAAGAGATACGTGCCAAAAAGTCGGTTTGGTCCTTCACCGGGTCAACCGCGGTCGACAGATACACCGTGTCGCCAATCTTTGTTGTGGATGCATAGTGCCCCGTTGCGGTCATATCAAATTCATGGCCCCACCGTTGCTCAAAGAATCCGAATTTAATCATTTTGTTACACATAATATCGGGATTGGGAGTCAGCCCTTCCTTTACGGTTCGCAGAGCGTATTCCATCACATTGTCCCAATATTCCTGATGCAGTGAAACCACATCAAACGGCAGGTTGAAGCGCGATGCAATGAAGCGACACATTTCAATGTCCTCTTCAGCCGAGCAATCGCCCTCATCGTTGTCCATTCCGATGCGGATGTAAAACAGATGCAGGTCGTGGCCCTGCTCAAGAAGCTGATGCACTGCCACGGCGCTGTCTACGCCACCTGAAATAAGTACGGCTATTTTCATTGTTGTTGGTCGTTGTTGTTGAGTTTGTTGCTTACGACACGAAATGCTTCCAAGAGGTTGTCGATTTCAAAGGTCTTGGATAGAATTTCATGTTTCCCGTTCAGGTAATAGATTACCGGAGGGTTACGCATGTCGTAGATTTCATCAACTTCAGGCGCTGCCCCTACCACCCATTTTTTATTATATATTGAAGTGCGTTCAATCCATTCGTCGGTGATCTCGCCGGGATAGATGCTCACAACGGTAAGCATCTGTTTGTCGATTAATTCGTTGAGGTTCACATCGGCGGCAAGACGTACACGTGCCAACTCGCAAGCGTCACATTCCGGGTCGTTGAAAAACAGTAGCACGTAGGAGTTCTTTGGCAATTGGCTCAGTTGTCCTTTCTCTCCGGTGGGCGTTGTCCATTCAAAATCGGGTGCCGTCATCCCCACTTGCGATTGTGCCAATGCTTTGGCTTGATATTCAAAGCGAGCTTTCTCAGCCTTGGATATTTTTTTATTGTTGGCAACTGCTTGAGCGAACGGAAGGTAACATTCGTCGCACACAATGCGTGCCGTGTCGGCATAAAAGGCGCCCTCGGCAAATTCGGCAAGCAGTAGCATGTTTTTGGGATTTTTGTTTACCTCAGCTATCAACTTGTCGATTGATTGGTGCACAACTGTTGCTTCGGCGTATGGCATAAACGATGTGTAATCGTTGAATGCCTGTTGCATCTTGGTGTGAGAGGAGAAGGCCGATTTTAAATTGCAACGCTTCCAAAAGTTCTCAATAAAGAAGTTGGAACGTTCGGTAAGTGTTTCCAGATTTTCAGGCACCGACGGGTATTGAAAATATGTTTCGGCTTTTTCGGTTTGTGCGAACGTCGACAGTGAGCCACACATAAGTGTGACGCCGCACAATATGATGTTGCGTAATTGCTTCATGCTTACAATGATTAATCTTATGCAAAGATAACTATTGGTAATTTTATGTGCAATAGCTTGATTGTCTATTGCAAATATAAGCGATTTTAACGACTTGACAAAATCGCATCCGACATTTTGCCGTGGTGGCTACATATCGTCAGTTAAAAATGCCATTTATGACGTTATATGGCGTTTGTGACGCCCTATACAGGCAAATTTGTCAGTCAAAACATTGTGGCATTCGATTTGTTGATAAGTAAAAGCGAGGGCGTTGCCCCCACAACGTATAATAGAAATTAACAATCAAAAGATATGAATTTCAATAGTTTTACTATTAAGTCACAAGAGGCACTTCAAAAGGCTTTGGAGTGCACTCGGTCGGCAGGTCAACAGCAGATTGAACCTGTGCACCTGCTGAAAGGTGTCATGGCCGAAGGTGAGTCGCTGGTAAAATTTATTTTCCAAAAGGTTGGAGCAAACTCCGCAGCTGTGGTTGCACAGATTGAACGTGAGATTGCTTCCTATCCAAAGGTTTCCGGCGCCGAACCTTATTTGAGCCGTGAGTCAAATGATGTGTTGCAAAGCGCTATGGATATCGCTCAAAAGCAGGGCGATGAATATGTAACTTTGGAGGCAATGCTTTTGGCATTGTTCCGCGTTAATTCATCGGCCTCAACCATCTTGAAGGATGCCGGTTTGGGCGAAAAGGAGTTGCTCGAGGCAATCAACGAGTTGCGTAAGGGCAAAAAGGCTACCGATCAAAGCGCTGAGGACACATATAATGCGCTCAACAAATATGCAATTAACCTTAACGAGCGAGCTCGTGCCGGCAAACTCGATCCGGTAATCGGTCGTGACGATGAAATACGTCGTGTGTTGCAGATTTTGAGTCGACGCACCAAAAACAACCCGATGCTTATAGGTGAACCGGGTACCGGTAAAACCGCCATTGCCGAGGGCCTTGCCCAGCGTATTGTACGCGGCGACGTGCCTGAAAATCTGCGCTCAAAACAGATTTTCTCACTTGATATGGGTGCCTTGGTTGCCGGAGCCAAATACAAGGGCGAATTTGAGGAACGTCTGAAAGCTATTGTCAATGAGGTCACTCAGAGCGATGGTGAAATCATTCTGTTCATTGATGAGATTCACACCCTGGTCGGTGCCGGTAAGGGCGAGGGCGCTATGGATGCAGCCAATATCCTGAAACCTGCGTTGGCTCGTGGCGAACTGAGAAGCATCGGTGCTACAACTCTTGATGAGTATCAGAAATACTTCGAAAAGGATAAAGCCTTGGAACGTCGTTTCCAGAAGGTTATGGTTGATGAGCCTGATGAGATGAGTGCCATTGCCATCCTTCGTGGCTTGAAGGAACGTTACGAGAATCACCACAAGGTGAGAATCCGTGATGAAGCGATTATTGCAGCCGTGCAGCTTTCTGAACGTTACATCACTGACCGTTTCCTGCCTGATAAGGCTATTGACCTTATTGATGAGGCTGCCTCAAAACTTCGTTTGGAGATTGACTCTGTGCCGCAGGCGTTGGATGAAATTACGCGTATGATTGCCCAAAAGGAGATTGAGCGTGAGGCCATTAAGCGTGAAGGCGATTCGGAGAAGGTTCACGAATTGGAGAAAGAGCTCGCTCAACTGCGCGAAGAGGAAAAATCGTTTACCGCTAAGTGGAAATCGGAGAAGGAGTTGATTAATCGTATTCAGCAGAACAAGATTGATATAGAACAACTCAACTTTGATGCCGAACGGGCGGAACGTGAAGGCGATTATGCCAAGGTGGCTGAGATTCGTTATTCGAAAGTGCAGCAGAAACTCGACGAGAATAAGCGTATCCAGGAGCAACTGAAATCTATGCAAGGCGAAAAGGCTTTGATTAAAGAGGAGGTTGATGCCGAAGATATTGCAGATATCGTGTCGCGTTGGACCGGAATACCTGTAATGAAGATGGTTCAGAGCGAGAAGGAGAAGTTGTTGCACCTTGAGGAGGAATTGCACAAACGTGTTGTTGGCCAGGATGAGGCTATCAGTGCTATTGCCGATGCGGTGCGCCGTAGTCGTGCCGGCCTGAATGACCCTCGTCGACCGATTGGCTCGTTTATCTTCTTGGGTACTACCGGTGTGGGTAAAACCGAGTTGGCAAAGGCCTTGGCCGAGTATCTGTTCGATAACGAGAATATGATGACTCGTATCGATATGAGTGAGTATCAGGAGAAGCACTCGGTGTCGCGTCTTGTCGGTGCACCTCCGGGATATGTCGGTTATGATGAAGGTGGTCAGCTCACCGAGGCTGTGCGCCGCAAACCTTACTCGGTTGTTCTGTTTGATGAAATTGAAAAGGCTCACCCCGATGTGTTTAACATCTTGCTGCAGGTGCTCGACGATGGTCGTCTGACCGATAACAAAGGTCGTATGGTCAATTTCAAAAACACCATTA
Organism: uncultured Alistipes sp.; assembly: GCA_964505395.1. GTDB lineage: Bacteria > Bacteroidota > Bacteroidia > Bacteroidales > Muribaculaceae > UBA7173. The sequence continues at coordinate 8,143 of CAZDIC010000021.1, forward strand.
TCATCATGACTTCAAACATGGGGTCGGCTCTGATTCGTGAGAACTTCGCGAAGATGACGCCGGCAAACCACGATGAGGTTGTGGAGAAAACAAAACAGCAGGTGTTGGAGATGCTGAAGGAAACAATTCGCCCCGAGTTCCTTAATCGTATCGACGAAACTATCATGTTCACGCCGCTTAACGAGAATGAGATCGAGAAGATTGTTGACCTGCAAATTCGAGGCATCCAAAACATATTGGCCTCCAATGGTGTTAATCTTGAAGTAACGCCCGCTGCGGTGCACTTCTTGGCTGAAGAGGGATATGACCCCGAATTTGGCGCACGTCCCGTTAAGCGTGTTATCCATCGGTTGATTCTAAACCAATTGTCGAAGGATATTTTGGCGCAAACGGTTGATAAGGATCGCCCGATTGTCATTGATGCCAACGACAGCGGCCTGACTTTTAAGAACTAAGATTGATTGATTTTTGTGATACAAGTGAGTATGTGTTTATCATCAGCTTGATGATGATTATTGTTTAACTACTCTGTCGAGGTGTCTCGGCGTTGATTTGCGCCGACTCCTCGGCAGAGTTTCTTTTTTTTAGGGTTATGAAGAGATGGTTTTATTTTTTATTGACGATGTTGCCGTTTGCTGCAGTGACAACATCGTGTGATGACGATGGAGAGAGTGATTTGCCAGATGTGGATGTTACTGCAACAATTTCAGGCGGAACATTCTACGAAGGAGAAATCTACATTGTGCAGGGGCAGGCTTTGACCATTGAGTCAATGACCTTGGATAACTACACAAAGCAGGACGGTGCGATAGGTTCGGTTACTTATTATTGGGACCACTATCTGTTTAGCACACAAATGGTGCAGCCGTTCACGTTTACCATTCAAACTTCCGAACAGACTGTCGGCAAGCACTTGTTGCAGGCTCAAATGCCTATCTATGTGGCCGGTTATTCCGTTTGTTGGGGATTCATTCAGTATTATGTCAACATTGTGGCAACGGCCGATGATATGCCTGAGGGAGCATATATCGCCGGAAATCAGATTACAATGGTTGATTGCGCAATTCAGAGAAATGCCACTATTAACTAAGTGAAATGTGATTATATGAGGCCGAAGCTGCTGCTTTTCGGCCTCATTTTTATATGCAGCGACGTTTATATGCAGCGACGGTGCTTGATATAGAAGTAAATCAGCGCCTTGATGTGTAGAAGGGATAAGCGCGAAAACGGAGACCTGCGTGTTGCACGTTGCGCGTCATGGATGATTGAGATGGATGTCTGCAAATCAATGGTGTAGCCGGCTTGGCGTATTCGCATGCAGAAATCAGCATCCTCCGGCCCGTAGAAAATCTTGTCGTCGAGATAACCGATTGTGTCCAATATCGTTTTTCGGAACATTTGGCATGCACCCATAACGTAGAAGGGGTGTAGAGAGTTGTTAACTTCCACCTCCTCGGCCGTTGGAGCGGCATGGCGCAGATGTCGCAATTTATCTGCTATGCCCGGGAACGGTTTGGCGCTCAGTTGACGCTCGCCCGACGGGAAATAGAGCGTCGGTGCTACCAAACCGCATGTCGGGTTGTTGTCAAGGTAGTGCATCATTGCTTCAATCGCTTCGGTTGTCACAATGGTGTCATTGTCGAGAATCAGTATTTTGTCGCCGTTGGCAATCTGCAACCCTTGGTTGCGAGCGGCAGCCACCCCGCGGTTTTCGCTATTGCGGATTATGCGAAGTTTCGAGGCCCAGGTTGCTGTAGCTTCTCCGATTGAGTCAATTGTGCCATCGGTCGAGGCATTGTCGATGAGAACCATCTCGGCATCGTGTTGCTGCATGAAGGCACTGATGGAGCGCAACAGCCCCAAAGTGTACCCCTTTTGGTTGCAGGTGAGCACTATGATTGATAGTTCCATGCTCGCGTAGTGGCTTAGTGGAATAACTTGATTTTAAGCGCTTTTGCCGATGCAATAAATTCGCTCCACGAAGAGAATCGACGTATCTGCTTGAAAATAAACTGCGCAGAAAGGAAATAGCTGAGGTTGTTTCTAAACAGCAGCTTCTCCATCTCTTTTGCTGTGAGGTTAGGCAGATTGAGAATCGATTCGCGTTGCACATCGGTGGGGCGGTAGTCGTCACCGTCAATCCATCCGTTCTCTTTGCAGATGGTGTAATATTTTGTGCCGGGAAAGGGCGACACGATGTTAAACATCACTTGGTCAACGTTGAGGCGTTTTACCTCTTTGAGGGTGTGGCGCACTGTTTCCTTGGTCTCCAGCGGGCTACAACCGATGAGGATGTTGAGTTTAACAGGTACATCGTATTTTTTAAGCAATCCGATTGAACGGTAGATGTCATCGGGTGTGATGCCTTTACCAACATACTCAAGAATCTCTTTGTTAAACGATTCCACACCGAGGTCAACGTAGCGGCATCCCGACTCCGACAGCATTTTGGCAATTGGTTCGGTGATGGCATCAACACGTGCTTGGCATCCCCACACAATGCCGTGGCGTTTCAGTATATTGCAAATGCCACGTGTTCGATCTTCGTTCCAGATGAAGTTGTCGTCCATGAAGCCGATTGCTTTATAGCCTTGTGAGGCCAACATCGAAATCTCTTTCTCGACGCTCTCAACGCTTCTGAACCCGATTGGCGGCTTGTGGCCTCCGTTGTTGCTCTTATACTCAATTTCGCGAGCAAAGGTGAGCGACGACGGCACGCAATACAAGCAGTGGAACGGGCAGTTGCGCGACGTAAACATGGTGGTGTATGGGCCCGTCTTGAGCTTGGGGTTGTGATACACTTGATTGCCCAAGAGGTGACGGGCCGGGAACGGACGTGAATCCAGGTCGGTCATCAACGGTCGTGTGGGGTTGTTGACCTGTTTTCCCTCGCGCATGTAGGTCAAGCCTTTAATGTCGTCAACCGGTTTATGTTGCTCCAGTGCTGCTGTGAGTTCTAACACTGTTTCGTCCGGCTCACCGCGCACGATGTATATATTGCTGTCAATCAAACATTTCTTGGCATAGTATGTCGGGCCGGGGCCCATCATGATTACCGGTGTTTGTGGGTGATGTTTACGAATGTCGGCAATAGCTTGCAGGTCGCTGTCGATCGACAGGTTTACAGCCCAAATCAGATATGCATCAGAGTTGTCGCCGGCAATAAACTGCTCAAAGTCAGCGATAGAGCGTTTGTTGTAGACAAAATCGCGGTAGGCCACATTGTGTTTGCCCATCTCAATTAAGGCTGCGGCTACGGTGAGTTCATAAATGTTGATGGCCGGATAAACAATTCGAGTGCAACCGGCCGAGCGTTCTGCCGGCTGATTGTTGTCGTAACATGGTGGTATTAATATAGTGAGATTCATGCGCAAGAAGTTGTGATAATTCAAATTTTAAATATTAACGCAAAGATGCATTCTTTTATTGCTTTGTTATTGCTTTTCCGAAAGTTCTAACCAACGAAATTCTTTTTCGTCTAACAGACTTTTCACTGTGTCGTAGCGTTGTGATTTGCTTTCGATGTCGGCTACATCGCCTGATGCAAAAGCCGCTTCCAGTGCTTCTTTTTCCTCGGTAAGGGTGGCAATGTCGGCTTCCAATGCTTCCAACTCTTTGCGTTCTTTAAATGTGAGTTTGTTGGCATTGCGTTGTGGTGCAGGTGCTTGTGCCTTTGGTGCCTTGGCAGCCTCCTCGGCTTGCTTCTGCTGACGAGCCTTCTCCTCCTGCTCCAAGTGCCATTGGCGATATTCGGTGTAGTTGCCGGGGAAATCCTTTACCACACCGTTACCTTCAAGCACAAACAGATGGTCCACAATGTTGTCAAGAAAATAGCGGTCGTGTGAAATAATGATGCAGCACCCTTTAAAATCGGCGAGATATTCCTCGAGAATGCCGAGTGTGACAATGTCAAGGTCGTTGGTCGGTTCGTCGAGGATGAGAAAGTTGGGCGATTTCATTAGTACTGATGCCAGATGCAGGCGGCTTCGTTCGCCACCGCTCAGTTTGGCGATGAGTTTTTGCTGATCGGCCGGTGTGAACAGGAAGTGTTGCAGAAATTGCGAGGGTGAGAAGCGTTGTGCTCCATCGTTGATAACGATGTCCTCGGCAATTTCGGTGATGGCGTCAATTACTTTTTTGTTGGGGTTAAAGGCTATGCCGTCCTGACTATAGTATCCAAATTTTACGGTCTCACCGATATCCCAATGCCCACTGTCGCTTGGAACAAGGCCTTGCAGCATTTTCACAAACGTTGATTTGCCCACGCCGTTGGTGCCGATTATGCCGAGTTTCTCGTAGCGAGAAAATATGTAGTTAAAGTCGTCAAGGATGATTTTGTCGCCAAAGCGCTTGCAAATGTGCGATGCTTCGAAGATTTTTGAACCTATGTACGACGATTTTACCTGCAGGTTAACATTGCGTTCACGCAGGTCAACGGCAGCACGTTTCTTGAGATCGTAAAAGGCGTCAATGCGAAATTTCGCCTTCCCGGCGCGTGCCTGAGGTTGGCGATTCATCCATTCTTGTTCCCTGCGCAACGTGTTTTTCACCTTTGCCAACTCAGAGGTCATCGCTTCAATGCGTTCTTGGCGACGACGAAGGTAGTTGTTGTAGTTCCCCTCATAGCAAAACATCTGCTCATGGTCAATCTCCATTATCTTATCGCACACGCGATCAAGGAAATAGCGGTCGTGGGTAACCATGAGGATGGTCATGCGCGAACGAGTGAGGTAGCTCTCCAACCATTCAATTGAGTCGATGTCGAGGTGGTTGGTCGGCTCATCAAGCAAGATTATGTCGGGGCTTTCCAATATGATTTTGGCAATGGCTACACGTTTCTTCTGCCCACCGGATAGTTGGCTAACTTTCTGTGTGAGGTTGTGTATGCCGAGTTGCGACAGCATTTGTTTCAGTCTATCCTCATAATCCCATGCCTGCGATGCGTCCATCTGTTCTGTGGCGTGGGTTATTGCCTCAATGTTGCCATCGGCAAGTGCTTGCTCGTAAGCGGTTATGGCAGCCACGATTGGCCCGCTATCCGCGATACAAGTTTGCAACACGGTTAGTTCATTGTCGAGCACCGGTGTTTGTTCGAGGATACTAACCTTTATGTCGCTGCGAAAGGTAATGCTACCGCTGTCATAATCGTCCATCCCGGCGATGCAGCGAAGCAATGTGGTTTTCCCCATTCCGTTTTTGGCGATGATGCCAATTTTGTCGCCTTCGTTCACGCCAAAGGTGACATCGGCAAAAAGCATGCGGTCGCCAATGCTTTTAGTTAGATTCTCAACTTGTAGATAACTTGCCATAACATTTGTTTCTTACTGCAAAGGTACGCAAAAAACAGAATTTTTTGCGTACCTTTGCCTCTATAACATCAATCCCGGAAAGCTGATCGCATGGCAGCATTTTGCTGATGCTATGGTGGCAAACCGGATTGCGTAGCAAGAATTGGCTGATGCTATGGTGTCAAATCTGATTGCATGGCAGGGATTGACTGATGTTACCAATCACCACTTAAACTAAAACTTTGAATCATGAAGAAAATTTTCATCACATCGTTGTTGTCATTGCTCGTTTCGTGTGTGGCAATGGGGCAAAAAATCTGTTCGGTAAACCATCAATATCGTGCCGACCTGAAGGTCTATGTGGTTGACTCTGAATTTCGTGCCGATCTTCTGGTTTTTAAAACCAATAACGAATACCGTGCAAATGCCAATGAAAACAAAGGTATCTGGTTCTTTACCGACAAGGAGTATCGTGCCGACAAAAAGGTTTATTTCGTTGACCACGAATACCAAGCCGACCTAAAAATTTACTTCGTTGATTCCGAATATCGTGCCGGCTGGCGCGACAAATCCAAGCAACCGCTACTCTACTAATTTGCTGTCAGCGGTCTTGCGATAGTGAGTTCCCGAGTGCCTGCTTCCAATACATCTTGATGAAGGACTCGCTCTTTTCCTTAACTTCTTTCTCCGCATCTGGGAACTTGCCGTGAACCTGTTTGCGGAAATCTTTCACAACCTCTTGCATAGCTTCCGGCAAATATGACATCGCGCGTTCTTTCATCCACCTCGGAATGCCCCAGATGGCCTCGGCGATGCTGCCAACGATAGCTCCGAGTGTATCAGCATCTGCGCCCAAGCTAACAGCCTTGCGAATGGCATCCTCAAAGCTGTGGCTATTGCTGATAATCCAAAATGCCACGGGAACCGTGCCTTGGCAAGTCTCGTCAAACTTATTGATTACGTCTTTCTTCCGGATGTTGATGTCGTAGCCCGTGAACTCAATGGCGCGGTGCAAACCTTTCATGATAGTTTCTTTGTCGGCATCTTCCGGCAACTTGCCTTGGAAATAGCCGCGGCAATCATGAATGGCATAAGCCACTGCCAATGCGCCTTTGATTCCCTCTATGTGACTATGCGTACAAACCGCTGACTCCACGGCATCATGCAGCACGTCGTATACAGAGATATTGTACCACGCCACTGGACTGACACGCATTGCGCTGCCGTTGCCAAACGAACCGTAAGGTTGCGGATTGCTACTGCGAACCCATTGGCCGAATCTGCCGCCATAACCGCCCATAGCGCATGGATAGCGGTTGCACCATTCGTGCAGACTTTCGCCGAAATCTCTGTCTTTAAGCAGAGCATCAGCCACGGCAATCGTACAGATAGTGTCGTCTGTGTAGCCACACTTGTCCGTAAACAGCTCAAAATCATAGTCGTTGGTCGGATTGAATTCAAACCTGCTACCAACTATGTCACCAA
>CAZDIC010000022.1:0-5206 GCA_964505395.1 uncultured Alistipes sp.
TGGACACTGCCACAACTCTTTGTCGCAGAACATCCGATAGGTTGGGAGTTTGCCGGAGGCATAGGATGGCACACCAAAATGCCGGTAGCAGCATATCTCTATCCGGAGAAACTCTACACCGACTACTCTCAACTTAACTACTATCACAACAACGAGGCCTACCGCACAATGAACGTGTACACCTTTGTTGAGGATATCACAAATTATGACCTGCGAGCAGCACGCAACCTCAAATGGGAGTTGCGCGGTGATATCACATACCGTGGCAACCGTCTGTCAGTAACATATTTCCGTGAGAATATGAACGATGCATTCCGCCAGGCTGCTGAAGTGCATTTCTATGAATATCGCCAATATGACGCCTCGCAATACAACCCCGAACTGACAGGGAGTGCTCCGACAACCGAGCTACTTCCATGGACAACAGAGAAACGCATTGCAACAGTAAACTACACCACCAATCGCTCAAGTGTGAAGAAAGAGGGTGTGGAGTTCACATATTCGTCGTGTCGCATCCCGGTAATCCGCACACGCCTGACAATCAACGGCGCATGGTTTCGCACGACACTCTCCAACAGCGAAGGATTATGGTATAAGCCGGCAGCTATCGTCAATGGCGTAGAGCTCCAGTATGCCGGTTACTACAACGACCGTGACGGAAGCGAATATCAGTCGTTCAACACCAACTTCACCTTTGACACCGACGTGCCACGCTTGGGGTTAAACTTCTCCATAGCCATCCAAAATATGTGGTTTACATCCACTCGTCAACTGTATCGCGACGGTGTACCCACCTTCTATGTCGGCACCGATGGCGAAGTGCTCCCCTACACCGCAGATATGGCCAATGACCCGTATTTAGGCCGACTAATCCGCACATACACGTCAACAGCCTTTGATGAACGACGAGTGCCGGTGGCAACGACCTTCAATCTGAAGGCCACTAAAAAGCTGTGGCACGACAGAGTGAACATTGCAATCTACGTGAACCGATTAGTGAGCATAACTCCCGATTACTACCTCTACGGCTCACTCCAACGCAGATACACATCGCCATACTTCGGCATGGAGCTGAATTTTAAACTTTAAAGCAACCAATATATAACGCAACTAATATGGACTTCAAAAATATTGCAATAGCCATTATGGCAATCTCGGCTATCACGCTAACAGCGTGTGTCGACGATGATAATAGTGCCAACGACAACGTAACCGTGGCATTCATCAACACATGGCCCACAGATGTTGCATCAAGCAACGTGTCAGATGCACAAATTGTTATGACCGAGCGAAATAGCGGCCGGACATACACAATCAACCCCCTGTCGGCCGACCTTAGCACACTCCCAATCGGCGTGTACGACTACGATGCCACAGCCACGGCAACTGTCAGTCAATCAACCGACGAAACGACCAAAAAGCGTTTGCGTGCATCAGGCAACTCACTAACACTCACCACATCTACACAAATCAGTCTGCAGTGGTTCTACGAGAGTTCAGCCGAATCGTTACTCTTCTCCGAGATATATGCCACAGGCTCACCGAATGCAACCGCTACCGGAGGCATCCGTGACACATATCTACGCATTTATAACAACTCTGACCAAACAGTCTATGCCGATGGCATCGGTATAGCCGAATCGGCATTCGTGAATGCCCGCTCCAATACATTTGAGATACTCACTCCGGCCAACGACCGGCAAGTGAACTTCACCGCAGCAACCATCTGGGTAATTCCCGGTAATGGCACTGAACACCCGATTGCGCCGGGACAATCGCTCACAATCGTTGACCAAGCTATCGACTGGAGTGCACAAGTTGCCGGCGCACTTAACCACACAGATGCCGATTTTGAGTGGTATGACGACAATGCACAGGACACCGACAACCCTTCGGTTGCCAATCTCGATAAATGGTATTGTTACTCCAACACCATTTGGGTGATTTCAAATCAATGCAACCGCTCGTATGCCTTGGTGAAGTTCCCCGAGGGGACAACAGCCGAGCAATATCTGGCAGAGTATGCCGGCGGGTATGACTATATCCACACAATCGGCACACAAATGCACAACGACAAAGCATATCTCATCCCGAACGAGTGGATTCTTGATGGTGTAAACCTCGGGACAGGCGAGTCGTATGTATATGGCGCATTAGGCACATCGGTTGACATGAGCTACGGCAAAATCTCCGATTACGACCGCGACCCCAACCGATTCGGGTACGTATTCCGCCGCAAAACAGCTATTACACGCGCTGACGGCACTGTAATTCTGCAAGACACCAACGACTCAACCTCCGACTTCTCGCTTGTCAAAGCTAACCAATGATCCGACACGCAAAAATAGCAGCCATCCCGGTCGTTGTCACACTGGCGACGATTAATCTCGCACCTATCCACGGGGCGGAGCTACTCGATAGTGTTCAAACCGCCGGTAAAGACAGCTCTATCAACATCCCAACCGCCACATTAAATGCAGTTGACAAGGTCTCGGCACAAACGATTACCACCACTCAACAGGTTTACCGAGCTAATCCGGCTGCCATGAGCGAGTTTTTAGATTTCTCGCTCAGCGATTTCGGAATCAACGGGGAATATCAGACCAATTCCACATCTGACTGCGCTCCGACAGAGACAGGCAGTGGCAGAACTCTCGGTAGCATTGCCGCCCACTCATACCTGAAGTTGAGTGGCAATACAACCGTGTGGGGCGATGCACGATTCACCACAGGCAGTTACCGCGATATCTGTTGGAACAACGCATCCGACTACCTGTTGGTAGCGCCATACGTTATCGGCGACTCGGTTGGAGGCAACCTCACCACACGTCAATACAGCTTTATGGGAGGCTATGCCGGAAGGAAGGACAGATGGGGATGGGGTGCCGAGGCGGAATACACCGCAAAGATTGACTACCGCGCTCGAGACCCGCGCGACAAAATTGTAGTGTCGGATCTCGGCATTAAACTTGGTGGCACCTATGCTATCAACCACCGATACACGGTTGGCATTGGTGGCAACATGCGCATCTACAACCAAGAGAGCGATGTAGAGTTCTATAACCCGAATAACGACATACACCTCTACCCTCTCACCGGATTGGGAAACTACTACCCGCGTTTCACCTCAATCAGTGATATAAACACTGCATACAAAGGCCTTGGCGGTGGTGCTACTCTACAATTAATCCCGGCACAACGGCTCGGTGCGATTATTAGCGGCACATTTAACTACCTGAACATGGACCAGGTGTTGCGCGACTTTAACAACCTCGAACTCACCACAGCAAAGACCTATAGTGTTGACGCCACACTCGGTTGGATGGGCAGACACCGCAGTCTGTCGTGGGGCATACTTGCAACCGCCGACATATCACGACGCTTGGGCTATGAAAATATATTCGGATCATCGGTAGGCAACAACTATATCAAGATTGGCACACGACGCAACTATCGCCACGATGTTGCCAATGCCACGCTCGCAGTGCCGCTGACAGTGACACTATCCACAAAAACCGAGCTTGATATTAAGCCATACCTGCCACTGGCATACAGCAAAGAAACATATCGCACGCCACGTCGCGAACTGACAGCAACTGCTCTCGGTCCGGCATGCTACCTGCGGTTTAAATGGCGAAACAGCGCCCACATGATTCTCTCGCTGAGCGAAGATGTAACGCAGATATACGCTCACTCACAGAAAGCAAACCTGCAAGGACTCGACATCGCCACTGCACAGGGCGAAATCATTGCGCATAATTATGCGCTCCTCACTGCCAATCGCACCGTCTCCTCCACATCGGCAACAGCCGACATCGCCATCTCGCCGACTATGGTTCTGGGAATATCGGCCAATGTGCGATATATCGCTGTGATCGGCCACCGCAACACCACCGAGGCATCGCTGAACTTGGCAATCAAATTTTAGCAAGCAGATAAACGCAAATATAAACAAGTTAAAACCACTATAACATTGAGCAATACATCAGTAATATCAGTTAAGAACCTCACCCAACGCTACGGCAAAGGGCGAGTGATTTATGAGAACCTCAGTTTTGAGGTGCCCAAGGGACGCATCTTGGGCTTGCTCGGGAAAAACGGCACCGGAAAGACCACCACAATCAACATCTTGATGGGCTTTCTGAAACCGCAATCCGGTGAATGTAAGATATTCGGAGAGGATATCACCGCCATGACACCCGAAACTCGTAGTCGCATCGCGCTACTGCTCGAGGGACATGTGCAATACTCATTTATGACCATCAGCCAAATTGAACATTTCTACTCAAAATTCTACCCAAAGTGGAACAAAGATGCCTATTATGGCCTGATGAAGAAACTGAAAGTCACTCCGGAACAAAAAATCTCCTCAATGTCAAACGGTCAACGTTCACAAGTTGCATTGGGCTTGATTTTGGCACAGAATGCCGACCTGCTTGTGCTCGATGATTTTTCACTCGGCCTTGACCCCGGCTACCGCCGACTGTTCATTGAATACCTGCGTGACTTCGTGAAGAAAGAGGGCAAAACAGTGTTCATGACCTCGCACATCATTCAAGACCTGGAACGATTGGTTGATGATTGCATAATCATGGACTACGGCAAGATACTTACACAGATGCCGGTTGATGAACTGATGAGCACACTGAAACGCTACACCTACAGTGGCGACAAGCTTCCGGAAGGTGAAGGCATTTACAGCCCTTGGCGCTCTGAATCGTGTAATGAATTTTATTCATTCAAGACTCTTGAGGAGGTGAAAACCATCCTTGCACAACAGCAAATTAACCCCACCGACTTGACAGCCGAAGCACCTGCATCGCTTGAAGATGCATTTATCGGATTAACCGGCCGTTATTAACCAATGTTGAGACAACCAATTATGATAAAAGCTATATTCTATAAGGAGCTAATAAAGACACGACGCACATTCTGGGTGTCGTTGCTCCTGGCAATTTTGTTCGCCCTCTACGCCATAATGGGCATCCGCCGCGTAACTGCAACCCACGGCGTGGAGCATGTGTGGCTGATAATGTTGATGAAAGATCAAACCTTCATCGACTCGCTCAAATATCTGCCGGCTGTTATCGGCATCGCATTGGGCATTGCACAGATGAGCCCGGAAACACGCCTAAAGCGGTTGAAGCTCACACTGCATCTGCCCTACCCGCAAAATAAGCTTATTGCCGGAATGTTGAGCGCAGGT
>CAZDIC010000022.1:5306-14269 GCA_964505395.1 uncultured Alistipes sp.
TATTATATGCTGTGGCCATCGCTGTGTTGGCATGGTTCCTACCGTGGGTTTATGCCTTGATGTTCCCCACCCCGAGTGGTGAACCGTTCTGCTCGTTCTCACCTGTCAGCAACCAGTGGGTGGTGTCGCGTGTGGCCCCGGGCGAAAAGCCAACCATCATGCTCTATGACAGCATCGCCGACAACCGTTCAACCGGAGTTGAGATTACACGAGAAGAGCGCGATTCGCTTGTGCCGCAACTGTTCTATAAGGAGTTGTTGGCTCACGATAATCTGCCCGACACCATTGCCGGGCTTGAGGTGAATGCACAGGAATTGCGCACTCACGAACTCAACCTCAACACCACCGCGCGCGACCTTGTAAAACGCAACCCGGGAGTGTGGATGATGATGGAGTCGATGCCCGAGCGTGTGGAATTATCCGATGCCGACCAGGTGTTCCGCTTCACAGCCGACAATCGCATAGAGTTTGTGGATATGGCAACCAACACCGTTAACCAATCGCGCAGCAAACGCTTTACCGAAACGCTGACCAACCGCGGTTTCAGTTTTCCGGGACGTGAACTGTCGGCCAACGTTACCTCGCGCAAACAGTACGATGAAGGCTATCTGATGATTGATAACGCAGGGAAACTGTTTCACGTAAAGCAGCAAGCCGGGCGTCCGTATGTGGCAGCCATCAAAATGCCCAACGATGTTAAAGCCGCCCATGTGTTTATCACCGAGGAAATGAACCGAGCTATCCTTGGCTTTGTCACCGACATTGACAACAACATTTACCTGATTGAGCGCGACGGTTATGCAGTATATCACCTCCCCATCGGCACCGTTGACCCCACAAAGGAGAATATCCTCGTAATGGGAAATATGTTTAACATCGCTTTCCGCTTCTCCTCAGATAGTGCATCTCATTGGCGTGCAGTGGCTCGTGACAACAACGGCTACAAATGCCTTGGCAGCTACGACTTCACTCGCGAACGCACCACAGCCGCACGTGTAGCCGACTACATTTTCCCCTTCACCCTCAGCTACACAAGCAACTATGACTCACTGGCATATCCTCGCATAGCCCGTTGGTCGTGGCAAGCCCTCGCCCTCAACATTCTGCTCATGCTTGTGCTTGTTGCCGCTTACCGACGCAGCAACCGCAACACCATCATTGCCATGGCGGCAGTAACACTCGTGTGCGGATTATACGCATTTATCCCCTTTATGTTGTTGCGCGACTAACCTATTGTAAAATCATAAAACAGATATAACGATGAAAAAAACATTCATTGCCATTATGGCAACACTCGGACTATTTATGTCGACCGCTTGCGGTAATAAAGCAGAAAACACCGTTGACGAGGTGGCATCACTGAGCGTCGACTCCATTTTGGCTACGCCCGACAACTTTGTCGGCGACACCATCACCATTGAGGGTGTTGTGTCACACCTCTGCAAACACGGTGGCAAAAAAGCCTTCCTGCTCGGTAGCGATGAAAACACCATGATTCGCTGCGAAGCCACACCCGACATGGGCGGATACTTCCCCCAAGAAACCATCCACAAGCCACTGCGAGTTACCGGAGTGCTGGTTGAATCACGCATTTACGAGGAGACCGTGCAACAAATGGAAGCTCAACATGCCGAACAAGTGCGCATGATTGCCGAAGAAGCCGGTGAGGAGCAAGCCGCAGCCGTTGACCAAGCCGTATCGGGTTGCGAAACCGAACGTAAGGCTCAGGGCCAAGGCGAAATCGACAGTTTCCGTGCGCAAATGGCCGACTACCGTGCCCGCATTGCCGAACGAACACAGAAGGAGAACAAGCCCTACCTTTCAGGGTACTATCTCGTTGCCCTCTCCTATGAAATTCTCCCCGAATAATCCCACACATCCATTTCCCGCGTCATCGCCCCGATGACCGGACAAGAAAATAGCATGCCGAACTCCCGGCATGCTATTTTTCGTATATTGGTGAGGAGGAGTGTTAGTCGAGGAGAGTGTCGGCGATGGCAAAACGGGGACGATGTTTCACCTCGTTGAAGATTTTGCCGATATACTCACCGACAATGCCTAACGACATCAGAATCAAGCTACCGAGGGCCCACACCGAGAGCATCAATGAGGCCCAACCTGCGCTTATAGTGTTGCTATACATCAGCGACACGACAACATAGATTGCCACCAAGAGGTCGATTAGCAGCAACACCAGTCCGGTCATAAAAATCCAACGCATTGGGCGAGCGGAGAACGAGGTAATGCCATCAATCGAAAAACTCAGCATCTTTGCCAACGGATATTTTGAGTCGCCGGCCACACGTTCATGCCGTTCATAGGTCACCACATCGCTCTTCAAGCCGATCTGCGGAATTATGCCACGCAGAAACAGATTTGATTCGCCATACTCGCTCAGGAGGTTGAGCGCACGATTGCTCATAAGGCGATAGTCGGCATGGTCGTAAACGGTCTCCAATCCCATTGTTTTTTGGAAAGAGTAGAACGCATGAGCCGATGTGCGCTTAAACCAAGTGTCGGACTCACGTGATGAACGCACGCCATACACGATTTCGCTACCGGAGTTAAACAACTGCACCATCTTGGTAATTGCGGCCGGGTCGTCCTGCATATCCGCATCAATTGAGATTGCCGCATCGCAATGATTCATGACGGTCATAAGCCCGGCGAGCAGCACATTCTGATGGCCACGATTGTGGGCTAACGATATGCCCTTGACACGACTATCCGACTCATGAAACTGACGGATAATGCCCCAAGTGTTATCGCGACTACCGTCGTTACACAGTAGGATGTAACTGTCGGAAGCCGCCAATTGTTGACGGGTTAAATCGTTGAGCACATCGAGCATCTGAGGTACAGATACAGGTAGTGCCTGCTCCTCATTGAAGCAAGGCACTACTATAGCTATTTTCGGAAGGTGATTCATGGGATAATGATGGGTGAGTTACAATGGTGCAACTCGGAGAGAGTTACGTTATTAATAGCTGCGGGCGATGATTACGCGCTGTTTCGAGGGCTTACCTGTAACCATGCAAACGCCCGGAGTGGTATCGCCTTCCAACGGAATGCAACGGATTGTTGCCTTTGTTTCCGCCTTGATTTTTTCTTCTGTTTCGGGGGTACCATCCCAGTGGCAAAGGAGAAAACCACCCTTCTCAATTTCTACCTTAAACTCATCGTAAGAATTAACCTCACGAGTCATTGATTCACGACGTGCGAGAGCCTTGCGATAGATATTGGTCTGAATCTCTTCGAGCAAGTCTTTAACAAACTTAGCGATACCTTCAAGCGGTTCAACCTGCTTTTCGAGAGTATCACGGCGCACAACCTCAACAGTGCCGTTAGCGATGTCGCGTGCACCGATAGCCAAACGAACGGGCACACCCTTTAGTTCGTAGTCGGCGAATTTGAAGCCGGGACGACGGTTGTCGGCATCATCGTATTTCACGCTTACGCCGAGAGCCTGCAGTTCGTTGATGATGGGCTGAATGTGAGCCGAGATTTCGGCAAGTTGCTCGTTATTCTTATAGATAGGCACGATAACGCACTGGATGGGAGCCAAGTGAGGAGGCAACACAAGGCCGTTGTCGTCGGAGTGCGACATGATAAGCGCACCCATCAAACGGGTTGAAACACCCCACGAGTTAGCCCACACATATTCAGGCTTGTTGTCCTTGTTAACAAAAGTAACATCGAAAGCCTTGGCAAAGTTCTGGCCAAGATTATGAGATGTGCCCGACTGCAAAGCCTTACCGTCTTGCATCATAGCCTCGATGGTGTAGGTGTTGAGCGCACCGGCAAAACGTTCGTTGGCCGATTTAACACCCTTAATAACCGGCATCGCCATGTACTTCTCAGCGAAATCGGCATAAAGGTTAATCATCTGCACTGTGCGAGCCTCCGATTCCTCGGCGGTTGCATGGGCGCAGTGACCTTCCTGCCAAAGGAACTCGGAAGTGCGGAGGAACATGCGAGTACGCATTTCCCAACGCATCACGTTTGCCCACTGATTGCAGAGCACGGGGAGATCACGATAGCTGTGAATCCAGTTTTTATATGTACCCCAAATAATAGTTTCAGATGTAGGACGTACAATTAACTCCTCCTCCAGACGAGCATCCGGGTCAACGATAACGCCGGAACCGTTGGGGTCGTTTTTCAAACGATAGTGAGTAACAACTGCACATTCTTTAGCAAAACCTTCAACATGCTCAGCTTCGCGGCAAAGGAATGATTTCGGGATGAGCAGAGGGAAATAAGCGTTTTGCACACCGGTTTCTTTAAACATCTTGTCGAGTGTTTGCTGCATTTTTTCCCAAATAGCATAACCGTAAGGTTTGATTACCATACAGCCACGCACGGCGCTCTGTTCGGCCAAATCAGCCTTCACAACAAGCTCATTGTACCATTTTGAATAGTCCTCACTGCGTTTGGTGAGATCTTTAAGTTCTGCTGCCATTGAAATTTTATTTTATAGCGTTGTGTTTCTGTGTTTATCACAATCAATGCAGGCGCGCCATCGCGCTCACACTGAAATATAATGCAAAATTACGAATTAATCTATGTTTCGCCAATAGATTATGGCGGGAATTGCCAACCGCTACCCTATCACACGGCCGGAAACCGCTAAAAGCGGTAATGCGCCAAGGAGGGGTTACACGTTTTTCGACTTAGCCTCCATTATCAAAATCGGGCCAGGGACAATGTAAATCTCCAAACGGCGATTTGCCTTACGTCCTGAAGCGGTTTCATTTGATTGATGCGGCAACGGGTCACTGTCGGCCATAGGATAGCCCTGCAACATGTCGGTTTGTGTGGCATGAGAATCGAAATAATCATATAACGCCACAATGCGGCGTTCTGTGAGGCCGTAAAGATACTCCTCAGAGCCGGTGTCGTCGGAGTGCATTGCCAACACCACCTTAAACTTGCCGTGAGTGCGGAAATAGGGCAAGAATGGTGAGAGTTGCTGCGATGCAGTGGTCAACAACGTTGTGTCGTTCGGGGCAAAAAGCTTGTCGGCGGGGATGGTTGCAATTACCACTTCGCCCTTGCGCATTGACTCAACCGTGAAACCCATCTTCTGCAGGGCCTGCGCCTCACGGTGCATATAGTTCTTAATGTATGACGACTGCTTGTTAGGCACTTCGGGAATCATGAGAGTCTCCTCAATCGAGAGGTCGGCTACATCAACAATCGAATCTTGTGAGTTGTCGGCCTTTTGTGCGTATGTGTTAACACTCACGCACAACAAAGCCGCAAACGCCACACCACGAAGCATCTGCGGAAGCGTCATCTTAAAGTTTCTGAGCATAATCGGTGAGGATGAATCAGATTACAGAATCTTCATATTCCATCTCGGCATGCACCATCAAAGGCACATCATCAGCGGCCACAACCGCTTGTTTATCCTTTTTGAGCATACGCACAACATAGTCAACCACTTCCGATTCGACATCGTCGCCATCTTCGGGGTCAGACTCAATTTCGAGAAGACCATTCTCCTCGTAATAGTCCCATATCATGTCGATTACATTGAGCACCTGATCCTCATCATAGGGCTTACGACCCTGCTCTTGCAAGCGCTTGTTGATAAGCTCAACAGCTTTTAATTCATCAAATTCCATAGTGTAAACGTTTTATCCTGTTCAACGGAATTATCAGTAAACTTATTAAAGTTCGAGCAACCCCTCAGGCAACGAGAGTTCTATACGATGCTCATCGGGGTTGAGTATATCTATAAATTCTTCAGCTACCGGAATAAGGCAAGAGCCTCCCTCCGGACGTTCAACAACAAAGAGATAGTTGGCAGTTGAATCATCAATGCCTGAGACCGTGCCAATTAAGCGACCATCGACAAACACATTGTAGCCAACAAGGTCATCGGCATAAAAGCCCTCGGCATCATCGGCATCGGTTGTTATTTCATCAGCCTTCACATAGAGGTCGTGGCCACTCAGATTTGCAGCCGCCACTTCATCGGTGACACCATCAATTGTCAACAAGTCGGTTTCAGCGCTCTTGGTTCGCACCGAATTTACGAAAAACGGCACATTTATGCCATCAATATTCAGCACGATGCATGAAAACTCCGAGAGGTCGACATCTTCGGTCAGCAGCGCAACCACCTCACCGCCAATGCCGTGAGGTTTAAGCAACTTGCCAACTTTGTGAAGCTCGTTTTGAAGAATCATGATTTTTTCTTTTTCTTCTTGCCGGTTGTGGCAGCAACCGGTTGCTCTTTGAATTCGTGCAAGTGAGAAGTCTCGGCATCCAGTCGGATTGCGCCGTGCGACAACTCCGCCAAATCCTTAAATATCTTTTGGTCTTCAACGCCGTCGGGGTTCACAGCAAGCATCTGCTTTTTCATATGATTTGCCAAGAGCAGAATCACCTGCTTACGATCTTCGCCCTCCTCCATAGCAGCGGCCTTGTCGATCATTTGTTGCGTAATCTTGCCATAGTGGCGATAACGCATTGCGCCCTGCGTGTAGTTCACTTTGTCGGGCTCGGTGGTGAGTTCATCTGCAGAAATGACATCGCAAGGGAAGTCAATGTCAAGTTTAAAATCTGACATAATCATCAGATGGTCCCACAGCTTGTGTTCATTTTCGGGTGCACGCAACTCGGGGAAAAGATTTCCCATAGATTTTACAATCGAGTAGGCACAGCGTGTGCGTTCCTCACGGTCTTCAATTGATAAGCAATGGTCGACCATGCGCTGAATGTTGCGACCATATTCGGGCAACACGAGCTTTTTCAGTCTGGTGTTATAGCTAAGCATAAGCAAATACTGCTACATCAAAAAATATAGGGCATTGCGACAACGGCAAGCGAGCC
Organism: uncultured Alistipes sp.; assembly: GCA_964505395.1. Classification (GTDB taxonomy): domain Bacteria; phylum Bacteroidota; class Bacteroidia; order Bacteroidales; family Muribaculaceae; genus UBA7173. Next base: position 12,150 of record CAZDIC010000022.1, read on the forward strand.
GATCGCAATGCCCTATTATATCTAACGAAAGTTGTGAATTACATGTTCATACCACCGTCAACCTGGATAACCTGACCGGTTACATAGCTTGACATGTCGGAAGCGAGGAATGTTGCAACATTTGCGATGTCGGCAACCTGGCCGCCACGACGCAAGGGGATTTTCTTGCACCATTCGGCACGGATATCGTCAGAAAGGGCTGCAGTCATAGCAGTTTCGATGAAGCCCGGGGCGATAGCGTTGGCACGGATGCCACGTGAACCGACTTCCTGTGCGATACTCTTGGCAAGAGCAATCAAACCGGCCTTTGAAGCAGCGTAGTTACACTGACCTGCGTTACCGTGAACGCCAACAACCGAAGCCATGTTGATGATTGAACCGCTGCGTTGACGCATCATGATGGGAAGTGAAGCGTGGATAAAGTTGAACGCGCTCTTCAAGTTAACTGCAATAACGGCATCCCACTGAGCTTCGGTCATACGCATCATCAAACCGTCTTTGGTGATACCTGCGTTGTTAACCAAAATGTCGATTGAGCCGAAATCGTTATGAATAGCCTTAATAACTTCTTCTGTTTGAGCAAAGTCAGCAGCGTTTGAAGCATAGCCTTTAACCTTTACACCGAGAGCGGCGATTTCCTCTTCGGTCTTTTTGCCGTTTTCATCAATTACAAGGTCGGTGAATGCGATGTTAGCGCCTTCGCCGGCGAAACGCAAAGCGATTTCTTTGCCAATGCCGCGAGCAGCGCCGGTGATAACCGCTGTTTTTCCTTCAAGTAGTTTCATTGAAATTTTATTTTAATATTTTACAGTTTTTATTGTCTGTGTTGAGAGGCTTTTCCTCAGATATACAACGAGGTTTTATGCCTTCTATTATGAAATCAATAAGTTTATCACACTCTTTTTCCAGGTTAAATCCGAGCGCCTCAAAATTCGCACTTACCACCGGATTGTCAGCACCCTGCATAAGGATTATCACCAACGGTTCCAGTCGATGAGCTTGAGCTGCATCAAAATCGCCGCACTCAATACCTTCATCAAGAATGGATCGGAATATTTCTATTCTCTTCATGGCGGCAGCCCTGCGAGTTTTGCTAATGCGTTCACCGGCAATTAGATTGCGAATGGCCTCGGGGTCATAAAACTTGTGGTGAGAGTGTTGAATCTGCAAGTCGATGCGAGCGCGGATAAACTGCTCCAACTTCTCGGCCGGTGACATAGAGCTTTTCTGAATCATGCGATGGCGGCTCACAATCTGCTCGCTATCCTTCTCAATCACCGCTTGGTGAATCTCCCGTTTATTACGGAAATAGGTGTAGATAGTGCGTCGACCCTTATCGGAAGCCTCGGCGATGTCAAGCATAGTAGTGTTCTCCACCCCTTTGCTGGCAAAGAGCTGGCGAGCTACATCAATCAACTTATCACGCGTTTTACTCGACATTACCACTTTGTTCAACGACCGTTGAATGTACACATTGCAACGTAGTCATCGCGCAGATGCACAACAGTCGGCTTTTTCATTGCGAAATTACAAAAAAATAATCACATAGCAGCGAAACACACCTTATTATATGCTAAAAGAACCGCTCCACACCCAATCACAGAGCGCGGAGCGGTAAGTCATTTAAGAAACTGAAATGTTTCTGCCGAATGAGATGTTATTATTCAGCAGCAGCTTCTTCTGCGGGAGCCTCTTCTGCGGGAGCTTCCTCAGCAGCTTTAGCAGCCTCTTCGGCAGCCTTAGCGGCAGCGATTTCAGCTTTCTTCTTGGCTACTTCTTCAGCTTTAGCTGCGTTCTTAGCCTTTTCAGCCTCCAAGCGAGCCTTCACGTCGTTTTCGTGTTTAGAAACTTCAGAAGCCTTTACTTGGTCAACAGCCTGTTGCTTTTTAGCCTTCCAAGCGTCGAAACGTTTTTGAGCTTCAGCAGCATCAAAAGCGCCTTTCTTAACACCGCCTTGGAGGTGCTTCATCAACATAACACCTTCACGAGAAAGGATGCTACGAACTGTGTCGGTGGGCTGAGCACCAACATTTACCCAATACAAAGCCCGTTCGAAGTTAAGAGAAATTGTAGCAGGATTAGTGTTCGGATTATAAGAACCTATCCTTTCAATAAATCTA
>CAZDIC010000023.1:0-8633 GCA_964505395.1 uncultured Alistipes sp.
TGCTCGTGCAGCAGGAACCGGACGCATCGAGCTTCCCTAACGGCGGTATCCGCAACACCTTTGAGGCTCGCGGTTACTCAGCTTGGGATATCTCGTCGCCCGTGTTTATCGTGAACGAAACTTTGTGTATCCCCACAATCTTCATCTCTTACACCGGTGAATCACTCGACTTCAAAACTCCGTTGTTGCGCGCCCTGAATGCCGTTGACGAAGCTGCTACCGCTGTGGCTCGTTATTTCGACAAGGACGTGAAACACGTGAACTCATATCTCGGATGGGAACAGGAGTACTTCCTCGTTGACGAAGCCCTCTATGCAGCTCGTCCCGACTTGGTGCTGACCGGCCGCACATTGATGGGCCACGAGAGCGCTAAGAACCAACAGTTGGAGGATCACTATTTCGGTGCTATTCCTTCGCGCGTTGCCGCCTTCATGCTTGATTTGGAACAGGAGTGCCACAAACTCGGCATCCCCGCTCACACTCGTCACAATGAGGTTGCGCCCAACCAATTTGAGTTGGCTCCTATCTTTGAAGAAACAAACCTCGCTAACGACCACAACTTGTTGCTGATGTCGTTGATGGCTGAGGTTGCAAAACGTCATAACTTCCGTGTATTGCTTCACGAGAAACCGTTTGCAGGTATCAACGGTTCGGGTAAACACAACAACTGGAGCCTTGGCACCGACACAGGCACACTGTTGTTCGCTCCCGGTAAGACACCGCGCGAAAACCTCCGTTTCATGGCATTTATGGCCAATGTAATGGCTGCCGTTTATCGTCACAACGGTTTGTTGAAAGCTTCTATCTCATCGGCCACCAACGCTCACCGTTTGGGCGCCAATGAGGCACCGCCGGCCATCATCTCAATCTTCACCGGCAAACAGATTGCCGACATTCTCACCCGTTTGGAGAATAGCACCGAGGATGAACTGATTACATTCGGCGCCAAAGAGGGTATCGACATGGGCGTGGCTCAGATTCCCGAAATCATGCTCGATAACACCGACCGTAACCGCACATCGCCTTTCGCCTTCACCGGTAACCGTTTTGAGTTCCGTGCCGTAGGTTCATCGGCTAACTGCGCGTCGGCAATGATTGTTTTGAATGCAGCGGTTGCAGAGCAGCTCAAAGAGTTCAAGAAGAATGTTGACGCACGTGTTGAACGTGAGGAATCGCTCTATCACGCAATTCTTGAGGAAACCAAAGCGTTGATCACCAGCTCGAAGGCTATCCACTTCGATGGCAACGGCTACAGCGACGAATGGAAAGCCGAGGCAGAACGTCGCGGTTTGGACTGCGAAACATCTGTTCCCAAAATCTTCGACGTTTACTTGCGTGAGGATTCAGTGAAGATGTTCGCTGAAACCGGCGTGTTCTCCGACATTGAGTTGAAGGCGCGTAACGAGGTTAAATGGGAAACCTACACCAAGAAAATCCAGATTGAGGCTCGCGTGTTGGGCGACTTGGCCATCAACCACATCATTCCGGTTGCAACTCGCTATCAGTCAATCTTGGTCGACAACTTGGTTAAACTGAAGACCCTCTTCCCGGCTGACAAGGCCGATAAGCTCACTGCAGGCGACCTGAACACAATCGAACACATTGCAGAGCACATGAGCGTTATCAAGGAAGAATGTGAAAACCTTGTTAATGCCCGCAAGCAAGCAAATGCGATTGAATCGGAACGTGAGAAGGCTATCGCTTATCACGACAATGTTATTCCGGTAATGGAAACAATTCGTTATCACATCGACAAACTTGAGTTGATGGTCGACAACGAAATGTGGCCCCTGCCGAAATATCGCGAAATGCTGTTTATTCGCTAATTGATTCAACCAAATTATAATAAATCCGGCATCGTTGGCATCACACACCTGCGGTGTCGGATTCTTAACCCTTTTTCATGGAACAGCTGAAACATGAATGTGGCGTAGCAATGATTAGATTGCGCAAGCCACTTGAATATTACAAGCAAAAGTATGGCACCTATGCTTATGCTCTTAACAGGCTTTACCTGCTGATGGAGAAACAGCATAACCGCGGTCAAGAAGGTGCCGGTGTTGGTGTAGTGAAGTTACATTCTCAGCCCGGAAATGAATATTTGTTTAGAGAACGAGCAATGGGTTCCGGGGCCATAACCGAAATTTTTGCCAACATAATGCCGCAATTTGAGCGTGACCACACCGACTCACTGCCCGCATCGCAGGTGGAGGCCACAGCGCCCTTTATCGGAGAAATCTATATGGGCCACTTGCGCTATTCTACCACCGGCAAATCGGGCTTGTCGTATGTGCACCCGTTTATGCGCCGCAACAATTGGCCGTCGCGCAACCTCATGATGTGTGGTAACTTCAATATGACCAACGTTGATGAGGTGTTTAAGGAGATTGTAGCCAAAGGGCAACATCCGCGCATCTACAGCGACACGATTGTGCTTCTTGAGCAGTTGGGCTATATGCTCGACAAGGAGAACCACCGCTTGTATCGTCAGTATCGCGACACACTTGAAGAACCTGCGCTTAGTAATGCTATTGAAGACAATATCGACATTTCAGCGGTGTTGAAGAATGCTTCGCCCGATTGGGATGGCGGTTTCGTTATATGCGGCGCCACCGGTTCGGGTGATATGTTTGCCTTGCGCGATCGCAACGGCATCCGTCCGGCATTCTATTACATCGACGACGAGGTGGTTGTGTTGGCATCCGAACGTCCAGTTATCCAAACCGCATTTAATGTGCGTAGGGTAGAGGTGAAGGAGCTTACCCCCGGTAGTGCACTGATTGTGAACAAAGCCGGTGAGATTTCAATTAAGGATATACTCGGAGAGGGCCGAAACCAACGGTGCTCGTTTGAGCGCATCTACTTCTCGCGTGGTAGCGATGCCGACATCTACAAAGAACGTAAAATGCTTGGTCGCACTCTCGTGCCCAAAGTGCTCAAAGCCGTTGATAACGACATTGACCATGTGGTGCTGTCGTTTATTCCAAACACTGCCGAGGTTGCATTTATCGGTCTGTGTGAGGGCTTTGAGGCTGAACTGAACAAGCAGAAAACCAAGCAGTTGCTTGAATTGCAAGCAAAGGGCGAACTGTCGGCCGAGGCAATTGAAAACGTGTTGAAGCGTAAGCCCCGTGTTGAGAAGGTTGCTATCAAAGATATCAAGCTGCGCACCTTTATTGCCGAGGGTGCTTCGCGCAACGATTTGGCTGCCCATGTTTACGATGTAACCTACGGTTGCATCACCAACAACATTGATTCACTTGTGGTAATCGACGATTCGATTGTGCGTGGCACAACACTAAAACAATCGATTATCCGCATGCTCGACCGCTTGCATCCCAAGCGCATTGTTATTGTGTCGTCGTCGCCGCAGGTGCGCTATCCCGACTATTATGGCATTGATATGTCGCGCATGAGCGAATTTAGTGCGTTCCGTGCAGCCATAGCTTTGTTGCACGATCGTGGCATGACTTCACTCATTCAGCAAGTTTACGATGAATGTAAACGTCAGTCGGTGCTTCCGGCCGAGCAGCAAATCAATGCTGTAAAAGCAATCTATGAGCCGTTTACCGACGAGGAGATTTCAGCCAAGATGGTTGAAATGCTCACCCCCGAGGGTACAAATGCCGAGGTGTCAATTGTGTATCAAACGCTTGAGGGATTGCATGAGGCTGTGCCTACATGCCCGGGTGATTGGTACTTCTCGGGCAATTATCCCACACCCGGAGGTAATCGTTTGGCTAACCTGTCGTTTATTCACTACTTCGAGGGTAATCCCGACAAGCGCTCTGAATAACATATAGTGCATTAATAAGCTATTCAACAACGGTGCTCGGACGAGAGAAGAGCGCCGTTGGTTTATGTTTTTTAACAGCTTCATTTTTTACATTTGCATAAAAAGTGAATCTATACAGAAAGTATGAAGACAACAGCATTATTACTATTCTCTGTTGCGACAGCCCTCACGGGGCAAGCTCAGCAGGTGTGGAGCTACAAAGATTGTGTGGATTATGCTCGTGAGCATAATATCTCTTTGCAGCAATCGCGCCTCTCGGCTGAAAGTTCGCAATATTCGGTGGAGGCTGCCAAGGCGCAGTGGATTCCATCGGTCGATTTTTCCACAAGCCAGGGCTTTAAAAACACTCCGTTGGCTCAAAACGGCGTGAATAAGAACACTTACAGCAGTTCTTACGGCTTTAACGGTTCTTGGACTGTGTGGGATGGCGGTTCTCGCGAAAACACTATCAAGCGTACCGAGTTGCAAACCTCAATCGCTGATTTGAACACCAGCGACCTGTTTCGCACCATTGAAACCAATTTGCTTTCACTGTATATCAACATTTTATATGCACGTGAAACCATAGTGATTAACCGTGATGCAGCCGAAGTGAGTGCTGCTCAGGTGGAGCGTGCTCGTCAGTTGATGGAGTCAGGCCGTCTTTCAAAGGTTGATTATCAGCAAATTGTGGCCCAAAATGAGCAGGATAAGTATGCAATTGTGAGCGCACAGTCGTCCTACGACTCTCAGCGCATGCAGTTGAAGAAACTTCTCGAGTTGGGTATCGGCGATTCGCTCGCTCTTGAGCCTTATGATTGGACCGAAGCCGAGGTGTTGGCCCAGGCAGCACCCATTGAGCAGAGCTATCAGATGGCGTTGGCCACCGATGCTGCTTACGAGGCCAGTCAACTTGAAATTGAGAGTGCCGACTATAACACCAAGATTGCGAAGTCAAGCAAATATCCCCAAATTGCTCTGAATGCTTCGGTAGGTACAGGCTACAATGCCCCCGGTGAAGCGTGGACAAACCAGATGAAATGGGGCTTGAATGAGCAGGTTGGTCTGTCGGTATCGGTGCCTATTCTTGATAACAAGCGCAACAAGGTTGCTGTGGCTCAGGCTAAAATCGACAAGATGAATGCCGAACTCGATAAGGAAGCTCGTGCAAATGAGCTGTCGCAGATTGTGGAGGGTTGGTATATCGACCTTCAATCGGCACAAGCTCGCTACGTGTCAGGTCAGGCTCAATTGGAATCAACCGCACTCTCAGATGAATATGTTAATGAGCAGTTTAAGGTTGGTAAGGTCAACACCGTTGAACTCATCACTGCACATAACAATCTTTTGTCGGCTCGCCGTGAACTGCTGCAAGCAAAATACATGGCAATGTTGAGCCAAAAGATGATTGAGTATTATCGCACAGCTACGGTTACAATGCCGTAATCATTCACACGTAAACAATGCGCATAACAAATATGAAATTTAACAACGTAATTCTTACAACCGGTTTGTCGGCGGCAGCAGCTATCTGGTGCGTGTCGTGCAGCAAGCCGGCAAGCATCTCTTTGGAGACTGCAAAGGTGGAGACCGGTGACGTGTTTGAAACCGTTACCGCAACCGGTACTGTTGAGTCGGTAACACAAGTGGATGTCGGTACTCAGGTAACCGGTATCATCTCAAATATCTATGTTGACTATAACAGCGAGGTTAAGCAGGGACAACTGATTGCCGAAATTGAAAAAGTGCTGTTGGATAGCGAATTGAAAAGCGCTAACGCTAACATGGAATCGGCTCGTTTGACTTATGAGTACAACAAAACCAACTACGAACGCGATAAGGCTCTTCACGACAAGCAATTGATTAGTGACTATGAGTTTGACACAACTCGCAAGGAATATTTGGTCTCAAAAACCGCTTATGAAAAGGCTCAGGCCGACCGCGTGAAGGCTGCCAAAAACTTGAACTACGCCGAAATCTACTCACCTATTGATGGTGTGGTTATTTCACGTGATGTTGAAGTTGGTCAAACCGTGGTATCTAACATGACCGTAGCAAACCTCTTCACAATTGCCGACTTGACCAATATGCAAGTTGTTGCCAATGTCGATGAGGCTGATATAGGTCAGGTGAAAGTTGGTCAAAACGTTAACTTTACTGTTGACGCTTATCCCGACGACGAATTTACCGGCACTGTTACTCAGGTTCGTCTCAGCCCGACAACCGAGAGCAACGTTGTAACATACGAGGTAATTGTGGCTGCTCCGAACCCCGAGTTGAAGCTTATCCCCGGTTTGACTGCCAATCTTACCATCTATGTTACCGAGGAACGCAATGCAAACTTGATTCCTTCAAAGGCCCTTCGCTTCACACCTCACGTGTATGAGAACGCCAAGAACTTGCCCGAAGCACCTGCTGAGATTGAAGAAGTTCCCGACAGCGTGAAACGTGTATGGGTGGTTCGTGACAACAAGTTCGTGTCGACAATCGTTACCACCGGTTCGTCTAACGGTTCAAACATTAGCATCACATCAGGTTTGAAAGTCGGTGATGTTGTGGCTGTTGACTACACCACCGAGGCTGTTGAACCTGAATCATCGGAAGAGAGCAGCAGCGAAACAAGTCCGTTTGCTCCTCAACCCCCGTCGTCAAAGAAAAAATCGTCATCAAGTAAGTAAGCGATAAACGTATGCGTGAGATAATAAAAGTTGATAATCTTCGACGCGACTTCATTGTAGGTGGTGAAACCGTGCATGCCCTTCGTGGTGTGTCGTTCACCATCTACGAAGGAGAATTCGTAACCATCATGGGTACGTCAGGCTCCGGTAAGTCAACACTGCTTAATATGCTTGGATGCCTTGACCGTCCCACCTCGGGCGATTACATCCTCGATGGCGTGTCGGTGAAGGTTATCGGAAAAAACGAACGTGCGAAATTGCGTAACCGCAAAATCGGCTTCGTGTTCCAAAACTATAACTTGCTGCCGAAAACCACATCGGTTGAGAATGTGGAGCTCCCGTTGCTCTACAACTCAAGCATCAGCTCAAAACGCCGTCGTGAAATGGCAATCGCAGCTCTTGAAGCTGTGGGCTTGCACGACCGTTTGTATCACAAGAGCAATCAGATGTCGGGTGGTCAGCAGCAGCGTGTGGCAATTGCACGTGCCTTGGTTAACGACCCTGTTATCATCCTTGCCGATGAGGCTACCGGTAACCTTGACACCCGCACATCTTACAGCATCTTGGTGCTCTTCCAAGAGTTGTATCGCAAAGGTCGCACAATCATCTTTGTGACACACAACCCCGATTTGGCGGCTTACTCATCGCGTAACATCGTGTTGCGCGACGGTAAGGTGATTTCCGACACTGTTAACCCCTCGCCCGCTTCGGCTCGCGAAATGCTTGAATCATTGCCGGCTGACCCGGATTAACCCCACACTGTTTAGATTATGAAAATCTTTAATTTGCTTAAGATTGCCTTAAAGGCCCTTGCCAACAACAAGATGCGTTGCTTCTTGACAATGCTTGGCATCATTATCGGTGTGGCTTCGGTTATCACAATGTTGGCCATCGGTCAAGGCTCGAAAAACAGCATCAAGTCGCAGATTTCCGAGATGGGTTCTAACATGATTATGATTCATCCGGGTGCCGACCAACGTGGTGGCGTGCGCCAAAGCGCCGATGATATGCAAACGCTCGAAATTGCCGACTATGAGGCATTGCGTGATCGCACCACCTATGTGGCTGCCGTTTCGCCCAATGTGCAGAGTAGTGGTCAATTGATTAACGGTAACAACAACTACCCGTCGACCATCTACGGCATTACCGCCGATTATATGGAAATCAGAAAACTCAAAGTGGAAGATGGCGAGATTTTCTCTGATCACGACATTAAATCGGCTGCCAAGGTTTGTTTGTTGGGAACTACCGTCGTTACGAATCTGTTTCCCAATGGTGAGAATCCTATCGGTAGAGTGATTCGTTTCAACAAAATCCCGATGACCGTAATCGGTGTGCTCCAGTCGAAAGGTACCAACTCAATGGGTATGGACCAGGATGATGTGGTGCTCGCTCCCTACACAACGGTGATGAAACGTATCCTTGCTGTTGATTACCTTCAAGGCATTTATTGCTCTGCTTTGAGCGAGGATTTGACCGACAAGGCTACCGATGAAATTACCGAAATCTTGCGTGCTAATCACAAACTGAAAGAGGATGCCGATGATGATTTTACTATCCGTTCTCAACAAGAGTTGAGCGAGATGATGAACTCTACATCCGACATGATGACAATCCTTTTGGCATGTATCGCCGGAATTTCACTGCTCGTTGGTGGTATCGGCATTATGAACATCATGTATGTGTCGGTAACCGAACGTACTCGTGAAATCGGTTTGCGTATGTCGATTGGTGCACGTGGCATTGATATCTTGTCGCAGTTCCTTATTGAAGCCATTATCATCAGTGTAACCGGTGGTATTTTGGGCGTAATATTGGGCTGCGTGGCCACCTGGTTGGTAAATGTGATTGCACACTGGCCGGTTGCCATACAGGCTTATTCTGTGATTCTGTCGTTTGCAGTCTGCACCATCACAGGTGTGTTCTTCGGCTGGTATCCTGCCAAGAAAGCTGCAGGCCTCGACCCGATCGAAGCTATCCGCTACGAATAATCCTAAACCCTCTGCATAGGCAACGGCGTTGCAGATATTGCACCATCGTTGCCATCGAATAACGAAGACGGAAATGCGCCGAGCGCGTTTCCGTCTTCTGTTGTTTCTCCGGCCGATCGTTTGAGTAGCCGATTGCAGATTTGGCGATTTGGCCGACCTTTCTATTTTGTGGGTCACGTGTGTGTAATT
>CAZDIC010000023.1:8733-13751 GCA_964505395.1 uncultured Alistipes sp.
TGGTGTTGCACTGTTGAATTATTCTGAGAACCGTGGTGTTGAAAAAGTTTTATAGCAGGTTTTTCAAAAAATGCTTGTATTTAAAAAAATAAACAGTAAATTTGCAGTGGAGTGCATAACGCATAGCGATTGGTGATGACGAGTCATCCGATTTATGCGTTTTTACTCATGACATTTGTAATTGGATAACTCTAAAATAATTGCGCAGTCAACGTGAAAAATGAAGTCGCCAGGTGTGGCTTTTGATCGCGCCTCGGGCAACAAACAATAACCTAAAACTGTAACGACATGGCAAAAATTCAGGGCGCTGTGACCATAGAGAAAGAGCGGTGCAAGGGGTGCAACTTGTGTGTTGTAGCCTGTCCGTGTAATGTCCTCTCCCTTCAACCGAAGGATGTGAACGATAGGGGATATCATTATGCCTATTCAGCAAATGAAGATGCATGTATAGGTTGCGCATCGTGTGCTTTAGTGTGCCCGGATGCGTGTATAGAAGTGTATAAAGTGATTGAAAAATAGGATATCGCATGAAGGATGAAATTAAATTGATGAAAGGTAACGAGGCGATAGCCCATGCCGCTATTCGTTATGGCGCTGACGGCTATTTCGGTTACCCCATCACGCCTCAGTCGGAGGTGCTGGAAACATTAGAGGCTATGATGCCGTGGGAGACTACCGGTATGGTCGTGCTTCAGGCTGAAAGTGAAGTCGCTTCAATCAACATGGTTTATGGTGGCGCAGCAACCGGCAAAGCCGTAATGACCTCATCGTCGTCGCCCGGCATCAGTTTGATGCAGGAGGGTATATCTTATTTGGCCGCATCAGAGTTGCCTGCTCTCATTGTGAATGTGATGCGTGGCGGCCCCGGTTTGGGCACAATCCACCCTTCACAGAGCGATTACTTCCAAGCAACTAAAGGTGGTGGCCATGGCGACTATCATCTCATTGTGCTCGCTCCGGCAACTGTGCAGGAGATGGCCGATTTTGTTGGCTTGGGCTTCGATTTGGCATTTAAATATCGCACTCCGTCGATGATTCTTGCCGATGGTGTTGTGGGTCAGATGATGGAGAAGGTTGTGCTGCCTCCGCAACGCAAACGCCGCACAAACGAGGAAATCAAGGCACAATGCCCGTGGGCTGCTACCGGTAAGGATGCCGGCCGCAAACGCAACGTTGTCACCTCGCTTGAGCTCGACTCATCTATTATGGAGAAGAACAACGAGCGTTTCCAACGCACGTATGCCGAAATTGAGAAAAACGAGGTGCGCTATGAAGCTCGCTTTGTTGAGGATGCCGATTATCTGATTGTGGCTTTCGGTTCAATTGCTCGCATTTGCTTGAAGGCAATTGAAGAGGCTCGCAAGGAGGGTATCAAGATCGGTCTTATCCGTCCGATTACCTTGTGGCCGTTCCCCTACGATGCTATCCGCGAAGCCGCTGCACGTGTGAAAGGCATTCTGTGTGTAGAACTTAACGCCGGTCAGATGATTGAGGATGTGCGCATCGCTGTGAGTGACCGCATTCCGGTTAAGCATTTTGGACGTATGGGAGGCATTGTTCCCAACCCGCAGGAGGTGTTGGGCGCATTGAATAAAGAATTCATCAACCCTTCAGAGAGCAAAGCATGAAACGCGAAGATATAATTAAACCTGAGAATAAGGTTTATTCTCGTCCGAGATTACTCAACGAGAATGTGATGCACTATTGTCCGGGATGTAGCCATGGTGTAGTGCACAAGTTAGTTGCAGAAGTTATCGATGAACTGGGGTTGGAAGCCGATGCTATCGGCATTGCCCCGGTGGGTTGCGCAGTGTTTGCCTACAACTACATCGATTGCGATTGGATTGAGGCTGCCCACGGCCGTGCTCCGGCTTTGGCTACTGCTGCCAGCCGTTTGCACCCCGAAAAAGTGGTGTTCACCTATCAGGGCGATGGCGACTTGGCTGCTATCGGCACAGCCGAAACAATCCATGCTTGCACTCGCGGTGAAAACATCGTGATTATCATGATTAATAACGGTATCTACGGCATGACCGGTGGTCAGATGTCGCCCTGCACATTGGAAGGCGCAAAAACAGCTACCACTCCTTATGGCCGTCGCACCGACCTGAACGGTTTCCCGTTGCGTGTTGCCAATGTGGTTAGCTTGCTCGATGGCACTTGCTATGTTACACGCCAGGCTGTGCACACTCCGGCTGCTGTTCGCAAGGCTAAGGCCGCAATCAAAAAGGCTTTTCTGAATGCAAAGGCCAAGAAGGGCACTTCGTTTATCGAGATGGTTTCAACCTGCTCATCAGGTTGGAAAATGTCGCCCGAGAAGGCTAATCAGTGGATGGTTGAGAATATGTTTGCTCACTATCCCCTTGGCGATATAAAGGACACGACAGTGGAAAAATAGGTTTAACCTCAAAATTCACCAATGATGAAAGACGAAATTATTATAGCCGGATTTGGCGGCCAAGGTGTGCTGTCGATGGGCAAAATATTGGCCTATGCTGCGTTGGAAAACGACCTGGAGGTTACGTGGATGCCTTCATATGGCCCGGAACAGCGCGGTGGCACAGCTAATGTAACCGTGATTTTGAGCGATGAACCAATTAGCTCACCGGTGCTCGACAGCTTCGACACTGCGGTTATTCTCAATCAGCAGAGCCTTGATAAGTTTGAAAGCAAAGTTAAGCCGGGTGGCGTGTTGATCTACGATCCCTATGGCATCCACCATCGTCCCACTCGCACCGACATCACCATCGTGCCTGTTGATGCTATGGAGGCAACTATCGAGACCGGTCAGGCAAAGAGCTACAACATGATTCTGCTCGGTGCTCTGTTGAAAAAGCGTCCCGATGTGCCGGTTGAGGCTGTTGTGCGTGGTCTGAAGAAAGCTCTTCCGGAACGCCACCACAACCTTATCCCTGCCAACGAGGAGGCAATCCGCAAGGGTATGTCGCTCGTGAAAGATTAGAAATTGACACGCGGCCTCTCCGCCGAGTTTCGTGTCGGTTGGATTGTCCGTTCGGAATATAGCCTCGCAAATGGCCTGTTTGGGCTGTCTGCGAGGCTGTTTTTGTGGTCGCATTGAGCCGCGTTTTTTGCCATAACGTTAAAATGTCGTACCTTTGTAGCTCACAGCGCAACCAACTTCCGTGATGTGATTGAGAACTTGTGTGGTTGCCGCCTAATTGTAACGAATGAAGGATTTATATTATATGCTGAGGCGCTTCGTGCCGCCTTATAAGAAGTATTTGGTGCTTAACATCGTGTGCAACATCCTTGCCTCGGTGCTTACGTTGTTCTCGTTCATGGTGATTATCCCCATTTTGGAGATGTTGTTTAAGGTGAACGAAAACACTTATACTTACCAAACGCTCGATAACATTACCGATATTGGTGATGTGGCCGTAAACAACTTCTACTATTTCACTCAAGAGGCAATTGCAATGTTTGGCCCGGTGACCACATTGGGCTTATTGGCATTCGTTTTGGTGGTGATGACCGGACTGAAAGTGGGCGTAACCTATTTGAGCTCATATTTCATTATACCGATGCGCAACGGCATTGTGAGAGACATTCGCAATTTTGTGTTCAACAAAATGGTGGTGCTCCCTATCGCATTCTTCACCAGTGCTCGTAAAGGCGATGTAATGGCGCGTATGAGCGGCGACGTTTCCGAAATTGAAAACTCAATTATGCAGTCGCTTGACATGATGTTCAAGAACCCGATAGCCATTGTGGTTTACTTGGGCATGATGTTCGCCATCTCATGGAAACTCACTCTGTTTGTGTTGGTGTTGCTCCCGTTGGCCGGTTTCGTTATGGGGCGAGTTGGTCGCTCGCTGAAACGTAAATCGTTGGAGCAGCAAAACCAGTGGGGTGTGCTGATGTCAAACATTGAGGAGTGTCTCGGTGGTTTGCGCATCATCAAAGCGTTTAACGCCGAAGATAAGGTGAAGGGCCGTTTCCACAAGGAGAACCAATTGTTCTTTAAATATTCCAATCGCATTGCTCGCCGTCAAAGTCTGGCGCACCCAATGAGCGAATTCTTGGGCACAACAGCTGTGGCCATTGTGTTGTGGTTTGGCGGTACAATTATTCTTGATGGAAATTCCTCGCTCACAGCCGGACAGTTTATCTACTTTATGGTGATTTTCTATAGCTTGATTAACCCGGCAAAGGATTTGTCGAAGGCTATGTATTCTATCCAAAAAGGTCTGGCATCTATGGAACGTGTGGATAAGATTCTGAATGCATCAAACCCGATTAAAGACCCCGCAACTCCTGTAGAGGTTAAGGACTTGAAGGGCCATATCTCGTATGAGAATGTAACATTCAGCTACGGCACTAACGAGGTGATTCACGATGTAACTCTCGACATTCCGGCCGGAGCTACCGTGGCTTTGGTAGGGCAGTCGGGCTCCGGAAAATCAACCATGGCCGACCTGTTGCCGCGTTTCTACGATGTGCAGAAGGGTTCAATCAAAATTGATGGGGTAGATGTGCGCGATATGCGCGTTCACACTCTCCGCTCGTTCATGGGAAATGTGAATCAGGAGGCAATCTTGTTTAACGATACGTTCTTCAATAACATTACATTCGGCGTGGAGAGCGCAACGCTCGATGACGTTATTCGCGCTGCAAAGGTGGCTAATGCCCACGAGTTTATTATGGCTACGGAGGATGGCTACGACACCAATATCGGTGACCGTGGTTGTCGACTGTCGGGCGGCCAGCGTCAGCGCATCTCCATCGCACGTGCCATTCTGAAGAATCCGCCGTTGCTGATTCTCGATGAGGCCACGTCGGCGCTCGACACCGAGAGCGAAAAACTTGTGCAGGAAGCTCTCGACCGTTTGATGAGCGGTCGCACAACACTGGTTATCGCTCACCGACTGTCAACCATCGCCAATGCCGACCTTATCTGTGTGATGCACGAAGGCCGCATTGTGGAACAAGGCACTCACAGCGAACTTGTCGCCCTCAATGGCTACTACAAACACCTCGTTGACATGCAGCAGTTCTAA